>JAZSII010000195.1:0-2817 GCA_045533725.1 Acetatifactor sp.
GTTTGGATTTCCGTAGGTTTGTTAATTGGTACGATTTTGGCATGGTGTTTTGTGGCACCCGGACTTCGTCGTTTTTCCATTAAGGCAGATGACGCAATTACCATTCCCCAGTACTTAACCAGAAGATTTAAGGTAAATAATCCTGCACTCCAGATTGTCAGTGCAATTATCTTTATCGTGGCATATTGTGTATATGCAGCATCCAGTATTGTGGCTTGCGGTGATTTGTTCAATGATATTTTCGGTATGGACAAGACCGTAGCGATGGTGGGAGCAACTTGTATCATCTTGTTATATACATTTCTGGGTGGTTTCAATGCCGTGTGTTGGACTGATTTCTTCCAGGGAATGCTCATGTTGGCTGCTTTGATGGCGGCACCTATTGTGGCAGTATTAGCTATGAATGCAGCAGATTTTACACCCATGGCAGCAGTACCTACTCCGGATAACTATTATAACCTTTTGTCAAGCGGTAAGTTTGACTGGGCAAGTATTTCAGATATTTTGAGCGGTCTTGGTTGGGGACTTGGATACTTCGGTATGCCTCACATTCTGGTTCGTTACATGTCCATTAAGTCAGAAAAGGAAATGAAGAAATCTCGTGTAATCGGTATTACATGGACTGCTATTATTTTGGCAATGGCATCGGTTGTGGCACTTGTAGGACATCAGTATGTCGGTAACTATATTGTTGAAAATGGAATGAAAGAAAGTATGATTTTCGTAGTAATGGTACGCCAGCTGTTCCCGGCGTTTATCGCAGGTCTGCTTCTTTCGGCAATTTTGGCAGCATCCATGAGTACTGCGGATTCACAGCTTCTTTTATCGACTTCTGCGTTTACTTCGGATGTATACAAACCGATTTTCCGCAAAAAAGCATCTAATAAGGAAATTATGTGGGCTGGTCGTGTTATGGTAGCAGTAATCGCAATTGTAGCACTCGTTATCGCCATGAGCCCCGGATGTGCAGGAATTATGGCGTTGGTGGAATGTGCATGGGCAGCATTCGGTTCATCATTTGGTCCGGTAATTTTACTTTCACTTTACTGGAAGAGATTTACATACAAGGGTGCGCTTGCTGGTATTATTGTAGGTTTCACTGTGGATGCGCTGTGGTATGCGTTCCTTTCTGCATCTACCGGTTTGTATGAGATTATCCCCGGATTCGTTTGTGGCGCTATCGCTGCAATTGTGGTATCACTGATAGACAAGGCTCCTTCTGAGGAAGTATTGGCTTTGTTTGAGGAAGGAAAGAAGTTGACAGACTAATGAAAAAGAGTATTTCCTATGTATGCGTTATTGCAGCAGCCCTGCTTTGGGGGTGCATGGGAATATTAGTGAGAACAATGAACGAAGGTGGCCTTACTTCTGCGGAAGTGGTCACCTTTCGCTGTGTGGTAACTGCTACGATTATGTTGCTCGGAATGTTCCTATTTAAAAGAAATGAATTGAAGATTAGGTGGAAGGATATCTGGTGCTTTTTGGGGACCGGCGTCTTCAGCGTGGTTTTCTTTAATATATGTTATTTTACCTGTATGAATTATTGTTCCCTGTCTACTGCGGCAATACTTTTATATACAGCCCCGGCTTTTGTAATGATAATGAGTTACTTCCTATTTAAAGAGAAGTTTACCGTACGCAAGGTGCTGGCCTTGTTGGCTGCTTTTGTAGGTTGTGTGCTGGTATCCGGCGGATTTGGTACGGCGGGTATCGGTACGATGGGGCTTTTAACCGGATTAGGTGCCGGATTTGGCTATGCTTTGTATACCATATTCGGTAGGTATGCTTTGGAGAGAGGATATTCTTCATTTACCATTACCACATACACCTTTTTGTTTGCGATGCTGGGATGTCTGCCGATTGTGGAGCTGCCACATTTGGTGGCGTGCCTGAGTGCCCAGCCCCGGTTAATCGGACAAGGTGTTCTGTGGACGGTTTTGACCACAGTGGCGGCGTATCTTCTATATACAAAAGGACTCAGTGGGATGGAATCATCAAAAGCATCCATATTGGCAACGATTGAACCGGTTATGGCGACTTTGGTGGGATGCATGATTTTTGAAGAGCCATTGACAATCGTGGCGGGAGGCGGTATCCTTTTGGTGTTGTTTTCTTCTATGTTAATGGTCAGAAAATAAAGACAAGGATTGTACTTAAAAAAATACAATTTTTGTACAAAAAATATATTGCAAACTAAAAATCTCTCATGTATACTAATTCTTGCTGTGGCATGATAGCTATGAAGCGTGAGGTTGCTGCCAAGAGCAAATGCTTAATGGCAGGTTTTCCGTGGAGCGAATGTCAAGTTAGGAAACTGACGACAAGTCACTGTACAGACAATCAAGTCTACCATAGAGTAGAAACAACGTGAGAGGTTGAGAGACAACCTCGCTGTGGAAGGGGCGCTTCACAGGTGCGAGATATCCCGACACACACGGAAGAGTGTACAGTCACCGCTTGTCGTACTTAAATTTTAAAAGTGCGAAAAGGAGGCGACTTTTTTTATGGCAAGTCAAGTAATGAGAATCACATTAAAGGCTTATGATCATCAGTTAGTTGATGCATCTGCTAAGAAGATTATCGAAACAGTTAAGAAGAATGGTTCACAGGTGAGCGGTCCCGTGCCTCTTCCTACTAAGAAGGAAGTAGTTACCATCTTGAGAGCAGTACACAAGTACAAAGACTCCAGAGAACAGTTCGAACAGAGAACTCATAAGAGACTGATCGATATCATTACCCCTACCCAGAAGACAGTAGATGCTTTACAGCGTCTGGAAATGCCTGCTGGTGTTTACATTGACATCAAAATGAAGAACA
>JAZSII010000076.1:0-3060 GCA_045533725.1 Acetatifactor sp.
ATTCAACTCCTTGGCTCACAGAACGACATGGCTACGATCCGACTTGTAACCATTGAGGGGGATAAGGTGGTTGTAGAAGTGGGAGCTGTAGAGCATCCTATGGTAGAGGCACATTATATCCAGTGGATTGCGATTGAAACAACCAGAGGTAGTCAGAGAGTTAAGTTGGATTATACCGATAAGCCAAGGGCAGAATTCAAACTTGCTGATGGAGAAGAGTTTGTGGCAGCGTATGAATATTGTAATCTGCACGGACTGTGGAAGAAATAGTGTAAATACGAAGGTTTTAAGGCGGGCGCTCGATGAAGCAGTTGGGAGGTAGCACATGCCATTCAAAATAGTACGAAACGATATAACCGGAATGCAGGTGGATGCTATTGTAAATACGGCAAATGCGGAACCGATTTATTCCTGTGGGACTGATTATGCTGTGTATCAGGCTGCGGGAGCTGACCTGCTTCTGGCGGAAAGAAAAAAGATTGGATATCTGGAAGAAGGGGATGTGGCTATTACCCCGGGATTTCGGCTACCGGCAAAATATATTATTCATGCTGTGAGCCCTTTATTCATAGACGGAGAAAGCGGAGAAGAGGAACTTTTGCGTTCCTGCTATCGGAAAAGTTTGGAACTGGCATGGGAAAAGGGATGTGAAAGCATTGCGTTTCCTTTGATAGCCACAGGAAGCTTCGAATATCCAAAAGAAGAGGCCATGCGGATTGCTTTGGATGAAATAAATGCATTTTTGTTGAAGAACAATATGCTGATTTATTTGGTGGTGTTTGATGGCGAATCGACGCAATTGGGCAAAAATTTATATCCGGATTTGAAGTCCTACATAGACCGAAATTATATCTGCGAAAAACGTGAAGAAGAGTACGGAGACAGATACTTTGGAGAAGCTCGCAGAGAAAAAGCGAAATTGCTGTTTGGCGCAAACAAAGCTATGCGAGCAGAACGGGCCGGGCGTCCGATGAAGTCCAATAAGGAATATGAAGAAGCACCTGATATGATGTGTGAATCGGTATCCCATATGTCAGATTCCGCATATGAAGATTTTTTGGTAGAAAATCAAGCTGCCTTGAAGGAAAGAATGAAGCACATGGAGGATTCTTTTCAACAGTATTTATTGTATCTGATTGAACGGAAGGGGCTGACAAATGCCCAGGTGTATAAAAGGGCATTTCTAACCAAACAGCTCTTTTCCAAGATTAAACTGAATCCGGATTATCACCCGGACAAAACCACAGCTATGCGTTTGTGTGTGGGAGCAGAATTGAATTTGGATGAGACGAGGGATTTGCTGGCAAGAGCCGGATATGCACTATCACCCAGTGACAAGAGAGATATCATCTTTTCGTATTTCATAGAGAGAAAGATATACGATATGATAGAGATTGATATTGTGTTGGAAGACTATGATTTACCCTGTTTTATTGCATAACAGAAAGGTCGCCCCGGTGGCGACCTTCTTTTTTAAACTTTGTGATATAGTGACCTTAGCAACAAGAAAACAGATGTTTCACAAGGAAAGCGAGGAAACTATGAGAAAAGGATTAACAGAAATTGTATTTATTTTGGACAGAAGCGGTTCTATGAGTGGATTGGAAGCAGACACCATCGGTGGTTTCAATTCCATGATAGAGAGACAGAAGCAGGAAACGGGAGAGGCTTATGTTTCTACGGTCCTGTTTGATAATAATTGTGAAGTGCTTCACGACAGAATACCTATGGATAGGGTACCCGTTATGACGGAAAAAGAGTATTACGTAAGAGGCTGTACGGCACTTTTGGATGCAGTGGGCGGTGCCATTCATCATATCGGAAATGTACATAAATATGCCAGAGAGGAGGACCGTCCGGAAAAAACATTATTTGTTATTACAACGGACGGAATGGAGAATGCCAGCAAGCGGTATACCTACAGTAAAGTAAAACGGATGGTGGAGCGACAAAAAGAAAGATACGGATGGGAGTTTCTGTTCATCGGAGCTAATATTGATGCTGCAAAAGAGGCACAGCGTTTTGGTATTCGCAAGGAGCGTGCGGTAAACTATGTACATGATGAAGCGGGAACGGAAGTTGTATATCGCTCTGTAAGCAAAGCGGTATGTGCAATGAGAATGGCAGATGCTTCTTGTGCAAGCAGTGCCATGGATAATTGTGACTGGGAGACAGAAATCAGAGAAGATTATAACAGACGAAACGGACAAAAAGGAGGCAGACGATAATGGCAGTATTGGGAGCGGTACTTGGAGATATTTTGGGGGCACAATATGAGTTTGACAGACCAAAAGATTTGAATTGGGAAAATGTACCTTTGTTGGGAGATTGTGGTGTTGGTTTTACAGATGATACCGTAATGACACTTGCTATTAAGAAGGCCATAGAGGAGGAAACGGATTTGGTTGAAACTATGGTGGAAGTAGGACGCCGTTATCCTTTTTGCGGATATGGCGGAAGATTTTATCATTGGATCCATGGGCAGGATCATGCACCCTATGAGAGTTGGGGAAATGGCTCTGCTATGAGAGTGGCTTTTGTAGGGGAATATTATGAGGATTATGACGTTATGCAGGAAATGGCGGCAAAGACTGCAGCGGTTTCTCATAATCATCCGGAGGGAATCAAGGGCGCAGTTGTAACGGCTACCTGTATCTGGATGGCAAAGCATGGTAAAGGAAAAGAGGAAATATACGATTATGTTATGCAAGAATATCCGTCAAAAGAGTACCCATTCAGCATTGATAAGGACATGGAGTATTTGCGTCAGCATTATAAATGGACGGAAAAGTGCTCTGATACGGTACCGGCGGCTATGCGTTGTTTTTATGAGAGTACGGATTACGAATCATTTATGAGGAATATTTTCAGCTTTGAATGTGACAGTGACACCTTCGGCGCCATTGCCGGAGGTGTTGCAGAGGAGTTTTATCATGGGTTTGGGAATTTGGAAGCGGAGAAGATTGTAAGGAAATATTTGTCGGAAGAGTTGAATGCTATTTTATTTAAGGAGTAAACGAAACGGTTGACGCAAGGTACTTCTGTTGCTTTGTTATAGTC
>JAZSII010000003.1:0-8734 GCA_045533725.1 Acetatifactor sp.
TTCAATGCCATGATGACTGCTGCATATGAGGAAAGTGCACCGAATAAAGTATGCGCTTACATCTATGACTTGGCCAATGCATTTAACCGCTTCTATCATGAGACAAAGATTCTCAGTGAAGCGGACGAAGAGAAGAAAGCAGGCTGGATTGCACTGCTGAATCTGACACTTCGTATTTTGGAGGCTTGTATCGATGTTTTGGGCTTTGAAGCACCTGATAGAATGTAATGTATAAAATGTGTGAAAAATTCACAAAATAAAAATAAAAAAGCTGTTGACAAAAGGCAACCGACATTGTATACTAACAAAGTCGGTTGCGACAAAAGCTTTTAAAGCGGGGTCTTAGCTCAGCTGGGAGAGCATCTGCCTTACAAGCAGAGGGTCACAGGTTCGAGCCCTGTAGGCCCCATTCCAATGTTTTAAAAGCGCATAATAAGTATGGCGAGATAGCTCAGTTGGCTAGAGCATACGGTTCATACCCGTAGTGTCGAGGGTTCGAATCCCCCTCTCGCTATTAAAAATAAGAGAGTCCAATTTGGACTCTCTTATTTTTGGTTATGAAAGATGGTTAGAACGCTCGACACTACGGCGTAGTGTCGAGGGCGCACGAGGTCCGGGGGACCTCGGCTTTGCGCGGACCGAAGCGGAGCGTAGACCGAATCCCCCTCTCGCTACAAAAAAAGGAATCCAAACGGATTCCTTTTTTTATTTCTTATATCATACTCTCTTCCCAACATTCCGGTTGTTTCAGCCCAAAGATAGCAGCAATGGTCGGGGCAACATTTGCAAGTCCATAGTTGCCTTCTTTGATGGTATATTTGGTGTTTTTATCGTAAATGATAAAAGGGACCTGATTGAGAGAGTGGGCGGTACGAACCTGAAGTTCGCCCTTTTTGTTCTTTTCAAACATTTCGTCTGCGTTGCCGTGGTCAGCGGTAACAAGCAAAGTGATGTTGTATTCGTCAACGACCTTTAAAAGTCTTGCCAGGGCAAGGTCTACGGCCTCTACGGAGGTGATAACAGCATCCATGTTGCCGGTATGACCTACCATGTCTCCGTTCGGGAAGTTGCAGCGGATAAAGTCATATTTTTCTGACTTGATGGCTTCGATTAAATCATCTGTAATCTCTGCGGATTTCATCCAGGGACGTTCATCAAAGGACACCTTATCGGATGGAATCTCTTTGAAGGTTTCCAGTTCATCGCTGAATTTCTCGCTCTTGTTACCATTCCAGAAATAGGTGACGTGACCATACTTCTGGGTTTCGGATACAGCATATTGATTGAGCTTGTGGCTCACCAGAAGCTCAGACAGGGTATGCTTAATATCAGGCGGGTTAACAAGATATCTTTTGGGAAGATTGAGGTCACCATCGTACTGGAGCATACCGGCATATACCACGTCCGGACGATCCCCACGGTCAAAGGCGGTAAAGGTTTCATTATCAAAGGCCATGGAAAGTTCCAAGGCACGATCACCGCGGAAATTAAATAGAATGACACTGTCTTTTGCTACAATTTTGCCAACCGGTTCCCCATCCTTTGCAATGACAAAAGCAGGCAAATCCTGATCGATTACATTGAGTTCGTTACGATAGGTTTCGATGGCAGAAAGGGCAGTGGCGAATTGGCGACCAAGACCGAGAACATGGGTGTCCCAGCCACGCTTTACCATATCCCAGTTAGCTTCGTAGCGATCCATTGTGATGTTCATACGTCCGCCGCCACTTGCAATCTTAGCGTCAAATTCGTCATCATTTAATTCGAGGAGAACCGCCTCAAGTTGCTCTATATAAGTATGTGCGCTTGTTGCAGGAACATCACGACCGTCAAGAAGTGCGTGAATACGAACCGTGCAAACGCCTGCGTTTTTTGCTTCTTTCAGCATGGAAATTAAATGGGAGATGTTAGAGTGGACATTACCGTCGGAAAGCAAACCGATAAAGTGCAGTGTGGAGTGATTTGCCTTGCAGTTATCAATTACTTCCTTCCAAGCGGTAGATGTGTACATTTTTCCGCTTTCAATAGACTCGTTAACCAGCTTCGCACCTTGGGAATAAATCTGTCCGCAACCAAGGGCATTGTGACCGACCTCACTGTTACCCATGTCATCGTCGGAAGGAAGTCCCACGGCAACACCATGTGCATTCAGCCTTGTGTTCGGACATTCCGCAAGCAATTTATCCAGTACAGGTGTATTTGCCTTTGCCACGGCATCGCCGATGTCGGACTTGCTGAAACCGATACCATCCATAACAACCAATAAAACTCGTTTGCTCATCTTTGCAACCTCCATGATTCATTTTACATTAGGATTATACAATGAAACTGGGTGGAAAACAATGGGCTTCCGGCTACGCCTGCTGATGTAATTATTGAAAGAGAGACCAGACAGTACGCATGAGGTTGTACTTTTGGCGTATACGTGATAAAATGAAAATGGCTATGATTGGGAAACACGAAGGAGGAGAATATTATGGCATTTTGTGAAAATTGTGGAAAGACTCTTGCGGAAGGTGAAGTGTGTAGCTGTACGGTACCCGAAAAGAAGGGCAAATCAGGTTTGATATTTATGATTGTCCTTGCGCTGGTAATCGTGGTTTTGGCAGTAGTATTGATTATTGCTTTGGCTTCCGGCAGTGATTCCGAGGAAAGTGACGAAAAGGATGAGGAAAAGAAGATAGAAGTGAAATCTACCTACATGGACCCGGTAGATGAGCTCATTAAGCTGGTAAATAAAAGAGAGGCGGATGTGCTGGCGCTGAAAAATGCCTTTATACCGGATTTTGCCGCAAAGAAATATAACAAAATACTGAATTATTTTGAGGAGAGCGGCGAATTTCAGGATGAACTGACATGGCGAAATGAGGATTTAGAGGATACTTACGAGTATATCCAGGAGGAATTTGGAGATTGGACCATTTCCTTTGAGGAAAGCGAAGCTATCAAAATGACGGAAAACGATTTGAACGACTATGCCAGAGAGGTAGAAGATTCCTATGATGATTATTTGGAAGACTTCCGGGATGAATTGGAAGATATGTTGGAAGATGACGAAGAGATAGAAGAATATGCGGATATTTGGGAAACTTCGGAAGAACAAACCAAAAAGATTTTTGAAGCATGGATTTCTTACATAGAAGAATATGAAAAGTTAAAAGTATCTGAAGGGTATAAGGTAAGCGGAAAATTCATTCTGGAGAGTGAAAAGGGTGAATATGAAAGCGGTATGATAACGTTTGTGGTTTTGCGGGTGAATGATTCCTGGGTGTACATGGGTGTGGAATATTGTGAAACACTGTATTTTTACGAGGATACAAATAATTATTTTTCCTTCTTCTTTGAATATATCAGAGAGTCCCATTTATTTAGTGCTGAGTGGTTTTAATTTGTTTAAGTTGAGTTAGATATACAAAGGAAGGAGATGCCATGGCATTTTGTGAAAATTGCGGAAAAAAGTTAGCAGAAGGGGAAGTGTGTACCTGTACCGGAGTGAAGAAGAAAAATACGGCGATTATTGTGTCGGCTGTTTTTGCAGTACTGATTCTGATATTGGCGATTGTAGCAGTTATTTTGATTTTAAACAAGGATTCCGAGGATAAGGATGACAAAAAGGAAAAGGAAAAGAAATCAAGTTACATGGAGCCTATGGATGATTTCTTAAAGGAATTCAACGCTAAGAATACAGATTACGTAGAGGTGTATGCGGCTTTGATGCCGGAGGAAGCGGCTGAGTTGTATGTGGAAGTAAATAAGTATTTTGAAAAGTCTGATGTATACAGGTATGAATATGAGGATGACACAGATTACATAGAGGAATGCTATGATAATTTGGATGACGTTTATGACGAGTGGAAGATTTCCTTCGAGAAAACAAATGCTACCAAGCTGACGGGCGAGGATTTGGACTCCATGAATGCTGTGATTGCGGATTGCTACGAAGATGAGATGGAGTATCTTGCAGACGGAATAGCTGAAATTTTGGATTATGATTTGGAGGAAACGGCCGAAAGCTTTGAAATGGAAGCAGAGGATATGAAAAAAACACTGCAGAAATGGCAGGATTACCTTTCTTACTATGAAGAGGCAGAAGTGACCGCTGCTTATGAGGTGACGGGTAAATTCCTTTTGGATACGGATGAGGGAACCTATGAATCGGAAGAGGTATGTTTCAGATTTGCCAAAATCAACGGAAGCTGGACGTTTTTCAGTAATGAAAGCGGATATTTCTATTTTGAAGATTGTGAAGATGGTTCCGAAGTGTCAGAATTGCTGAATGATTATCTGCAGGAAATCGGATTTTATGTGGAAATATACTTTTAGCTTGTAAAAATTGACAATTTGCGATATAATAGAAAAAAATTATGATGCGGAGGATAAAATAATGGCATTTAAGAAAAACATAAAGGCAAAAATTGTTGCAACAGCTATGGCAGTGCTTATGGCAGGCTCTATGTGTGCATGTGGTGGTGGCGGGTATATGGGTCCCGTAGAGGATTGGATGAATTTTGTAAACAAGAGAAATACTGATCCCATTGATGCAATCACAGTTATGTCTCCCGGCTTTTCTGTAAAAGAATTCGAATCTTACATGAGCTCTGTTGAGAAAATAATGGGTGACGAGTACGAAGATTACATGGAAGAAGCAGTGGAAGAGATTGAAGACGCTTACGATGAAGCAGAAGATGAATTCGAAAAGTGGAAGATTACTTTTGAAGAGAAGAGCGCTGACGAAATCAAGTCAAAGGATTTGAAGGAATACAACGAAACCATCGAAGATTACTACAAGGATTATTTGGAAGATACCGTTGATGAGTTGGAAGACCTGTTGGAAGAAGATGATGAAATAGAAGATATGGCTGATGAGCTTGATATCTCCGAAAAAGAAGTTAAGAGTATGATTAATTCCATGATTAAGTATATGAAGGCTTATGAGGATATTGAAGCAACCGAAGGATATGAAGTAAAGGGTAAATTCATTTTGAAGTCTGACGGCGATGAATATGAGACAGATTATGTGAAATTTATCGTACTTAAGGTTGATGGTTCTTGGGTATATTGGGGACTTACCGATACCAGTTCCAGTGCACTTAAATTTGAAGAAGATGATGAAAACGTATTTAGCTTCTTCTTCAGTCAGTTACGTTATGCTTCATTCTATAATGATGACTTTGACTTGTACTAATTTAGTATAAAGGATATCAAAAACCTGGATTGCAGTATTCTTATTGTATCCGGGTTTTTGTAGTTCTTAGTTTTTTGTATATTATGGCAACACATAAATAAATCAATGATTAGGAGACAAAACTCCATGGATGTGAATACGCAAAACGAATATAATGATAACAGAAAAGATTCTGCGACGTCCTTGCTTAATTATGCCTGTACGCGTGAATTTGTGATGGATTATATATCACAGGGTGAAGTTCAGGGTACATTAATAGTACTCGATATCGATAATTTAAAGATTCTGAATGAGACGCTGGGGTATTTTTTTGGTGACCAGATTATTGCCTCTGTAGCTAAGGTCCTTACAAGAACTTTTCGTAATTCTGATATTATCGGACGTATCAGCGGAGACAGATTTGCGGTATTCATGAAAGGAAATATCAGTCATGAACTGACTAGGCATAAAGCAAATGAAGTCTGTCGTGAAATTCAGAAGATATATTGCGGAGATGCGGACCTGCGTGTAAGTGCAAGTGTGGGTGTGGCGTGTTATCCTACGCATGCTGTAACCCATGAGGAATTGTGGGAGTGTGCGAATGAGGCTCTTCGTCAGGCAAAGACAGGCGGCAAAAATATGTGCAAGATATATGAAACCGATATTGCGGCAAGCAGTTGGGAGGAACCTCAGATTGTTGTAGATAGCAGGGAGGCAGACAATGATTATGAAACCTTCTACAATGAAATTGCCAAAATGACATTCCGATTGATGGACGATTCTACAGATGCGGAACAATCCATTCAAATGTTAATGCAACGAATTATGGATTACTTCGGATTTGCGGTTATTGCAACATTATTGGTAGTACCGGAGAAGCCAAGAACGTTAAAGAATGTTTATTCGGTAGTTGCGAAGGGTGTACGAAGCAATCAGGACAATGAAACACAGTATTCCATGCAGCGCTGGAATCATATCAAATCTGTTATGGAAAAAGGTCGTTTCATGTTCCAAATAGAAATGAGTGATCCGGAATGTCAGGATATGTTTCCGGAATACGCGAATGAAGAAGTGGTTTCGGGACTGCGTATTTCTATGGGAAATAAAGCATATGCTTCCGGCCTTACGGATTTTGTATATGTGGGAAAAGAACATCAATGGGAAGAACGTGAGATTCGTATGTTAGAATCGTTTACCAGAATTCTTTCCGTGTATATTAATCGTCTGCATAATTTTGATGAGGCTGCTTATCTGGCAAAGCTCATGAGAGAACGTGATTCCATTACCGGTTTGTATAGTTATGAAATGTTCTTAAATCGTATGAAGGAAATCATTGCCAATCAGTCAGAGCCCATTGAAATTGCGTATACATATTCTGATTTTAGCAATTTTAAGTATATTAATGAGACCTATGGTTATAACGTAGGTAATCTGTTGTTGCGTAAATTCGGTGAATTAGTGAGCAAAAACGGAGATGATGATTTTCTGTGCGCAGCCAGATTGCACAGTGACAATATTATCGTAGCGCGTAAGAATACTACGGGACTCGGTGCGGAGAAATATGTTGAATTTATTGATTCTTACACGGAATATATTACGAAAGAATTGAGACAATATGGACATGACAATATGATTAGTATTCGTACCGGTGTATTTGTCTCTATGAGTAATATGGTAATGGTAGAAGAGGCGGTAACCAATGCGGGTTATGCTTGTAAAAAGAGTAAGGATGCCGGAACTACAAAGGCAATGCTTTTTACAGACAGCTTAATGGAGGAGTACAGAAAACGTCTGCGATATATCAGTGAACTGGATGTGGCAATTCGTACCGGACAGATGCAGGTATATATTCAGCCCAAAACCGCAGCAGATGGTGTGCGAGTAGTCGGCGGTGAGGCGTTAATTCGCTGGATTAAACCGGACAACCAAATGGTATTCCCGGGTGACTTTATTCCCATCTTTGAAAAGAGCGGTGATATCATTACCTTAGACTACTTTGTTTATAAGGAAGTATTTAAATACCAGCGTAACAGATTGGACAATCATTTGCCGGTGGTACCCATTTCTGTGAACGTGTCCAAGTTACATTTGAAGAATGATAATTTGAAAAAGTACTTGGAGAGACTTTTCAATGATTATAAATTGCCGGTAGAGCTGATTGAATTGGAACTTACGGAAAATGTTTATATTGAAAACATGGACCAGGCAATGCGATTGTTGAATTGGTGTAAGGAAAAGAATATTAAGATTGCCATGGATGACTTTGGTTCAGGCTATTCTTCACTGAATATGTTGGATCAGGTTTCTGTGGATATTATGAAGATTGACAAGACCTTCTTGAAGAATGAAGTGCTTCAGAAGAATGAATGCATTATTTTAGAGCATGTGGTCAGCATGGCGGACAAGATGGATATTGTAACGGTTTGTGAAGGCGTGGAAACCAAGGAGCAGTTGGAGTTTCTGGCAGATATCGGTTGCAATGTGATTCAGGGATATTATGTTGGCAAGCCTATGACAATGCAGGATTTTGATAATTATCTGGAGAAGCATTTTGTGGAAGAAGTATAGGCAGAAAGGGTAATGCAATGAGAATTGGAATGGGATATGATGTGCATCGTCTGGTGGAAGGAAGAGACTTGATTATAGGTGGTGTGAAGATACCCTACGAAAAAGGTCTTCTTGGTCATTCGGATGCGGATGTTTTGTTACATGCCATTTCCGATGCATTGCTTGGCGCTGCTGCACTGGGAGATATCGGTAAGCATTTTCCGGATACGGACCCTGCTTATAAAGGAATTTCTTCCCTGATTTTGTTAAGTAAGGTAGGAGAACTTTTGGAAGAGAAAGGTTTCCTAATTGAAAATATTGATGCAACCATTATTGCACAGGCGCCGAAGATGCGTCCCCATATTGATACCATGCGGAAGAATATCGCACAGGCCCTAGGCATTATGGTGGAACAGGTAAATGTAAAGGCAACCACGGAAGAGGGTCTTGGATTTACCGGTAACGGGGAGGGTATTTCTTCCCAGGCGATTTGTATGTTGACCAGTCCCTATCAATTGATTGCAGAGGACGTACAGGCGACCAAGTGCGCCGGATGTCCCGGTTGTAGCAAATAAGGAAAAATCGGTTGACAAAGCAGATGTTTTTGCATATTCTAATGATTAGATAAGAAAAAGGCAGAGAACGAAAAGAGTATTCTATGGGAAGTCCCAGAGAGAGCTTGTCAGCGACTGGAAGCAGGCTTGGCGGAAAGTAGAAGAAGTGCATTCGGGAGCCGATTGAGTGAAATTTTCAAAAAGTAGCGTGAGAGTAGCTCAATCCGTAGACGTGCGTTAAACGTTTGAGTGAAAGGCAGAGTATGCCTTTAAAAAGAGTGGAACCGCGGATAAATTCGTCTCTTAGAGATGAGTTTATCCGTTTTTTTGCGCGAATAAGCAGTTTTTGGAGGAGGTGACTTATGGGCTTTATCAAGAATGTAAAAGAAGAAATAAAGATTGTAAAAGAGCGCGACCCGGCCATTCATTCCAAGATGGAAGTGCTTTTGTATCCCAGCTTTAAGGTGAT
>JAZSII010000148.1:0-30800 GCA_045533725.1 Acetatifactor sp.
TCCGGCAAGAGTACCATTATTAATCTGATTCCCCGTTTGTATGATGTAAATGCGGGAAGCGTAACCTTTGACGGTGTGGATGTGCGCAATCTGGATTTGGGATATTTGCGTGATAATGTGGGTATTGTCAGCCAAGAAACCTATTTGTTCAACGGTACCATTCGTGACAATCTTTTATATGCAAAACCTGATGCTACGGAAGAAGAGATTATTGAAGCATGTAAAAAGGCAAATATATATGAGTTTATTGAAAAGCAGGAGACAGGTCTGGATACCATGGTAGGAAATCGCGGACTGAAGCTTTCCGGTGGAGAGAAGCAACGTATTTCCATCGCGCGTGTGCTTTTGAAGGATCCTACCCTGTTCATTTTTGATGAGGCGACAGCATCCCTGGACTCTATTTCGGAAAGCAAGATTCAGGAGGCTATTGACCCGATTATTCATTCCCGTACCAGTATTTTGATTGCCCATCGTTTGTCAACGATTTTGGCGGCAGATGAGATTCTGGTTATCAAAGACGGTGTCATTGCGGAACGTGGTGTACATGCAGATCTGGTGAAGCTGGGAGGTATTTACACGGAGCTTTACGAAACACAGTTTGGCAAGGCACTGGAGATGGAAGTAGAATAAGAAGTAGAGGTCTTTCTTGTAAATTAAAAGGGGTATATTAGAATTAATATGTATAGTTCAAGGTGTCGATGGCAAAGAGAACAGGAGTAACAGGAATGTCGGAGAACAATGTAAGTATTGAGGAAAGCAGGAAGATTATTCAAGCCGGTAAAAGAGGCTTGTGGCGTGTGATATTCAGCAGAAGCATGGTGATTTTGCTGACGCTTTTGCTGCAATTAATTCTTTATTTTTTGATGATGTTTTCCTTTTTCCGTTACGTAACAGTGTTTGTCGGTGGTATGACGGTATTTGCTGCGATTATGATGTTTGTGGTGTTAAATACCCGTACCAATCCGTCCATTAAACTGTCCTGGTGTATTATCATCGCGGTAATGCCTTTGTTCGGTACGGTGCTTTACTTTTTTACCAAATATGATTTGGGATACCGGCTGGAGCAAAAAGTACTGGGAGATTGCATGAAGGAAAGTGAAGTATATGTGCCGGAGCAGAGAGAGCTTCTTAGAAAGGTGAAGACGGAAGATAAGCGCTTGTACAATTTGACCGAATATCTGAGAAGCAAAGGCCAGCATGCTATTTATGCGAACACGGATGTGAAGTACTTTCCCTCGGGAGAGCATATGTTTGTAGAAATGCTAAAGCAGATTGAGAAGGCGGAGAAATTCCTGTTTCTGGAATATTTTATTATTGGTCCGGGTTATATGTGGAATACGATTTTGGATTTGCTTATCAGAAAAGCCCGTCAGGGAGTAGAGGTACGTCTGATTTATGACGGAAGTAATGAGGTAACGTCGTTGCCTTACGGATATCACAAGAAGCTCCAAAAGGCGGGAATTCAGTGCAAAATATTCGCAGAGTTCCATCCCTTTGTATCTACTATTTACAATAATCGCGACCACCGCAAGATTTTGGTGGCAGACGGCAAGGTGGCATTTACGGGTGGCGTAAATCTGCAGGATGAATATATTAACAAAAAGACACTTCACGGACATTGGAAGGATACCGGTGTTATGCTGCAGGGAGATGGTGCACAGGGATTTACGCTTTTGTTCCTGCAGATGTGGAATGCGGATGAGAAGAAGCGCAACTACGCACCTTATTTGCGCTCGGTCAGTTCTCAGATTCGTGGGGAGGGGTATGTGATTCCTTACGGAGACACTCCTTTGGATGATGAAAATGTAGGAGAAATGGTTTATCTGGACATGATAAACCGTGCTAAAGAATATGTGTATATTATGACGCCCTATCTGATTCTGGATAATGAGTTGTTGACGGCACTTTGCTTTGCGGCGAAAAGAGGCGTGGATGTAAGAATTATTTTACCCCATATTCCGGACAAGAAGTATGCCTTTTGTCTGGCCAAGAGTCATTATAGGGATTTGGTGGAAGCAGGTGTGAAAGTGTATGAATATACGCCTGGCTTTGTACATGCCAAGGTGGTTTTGTGTGACGACAAAGAAGCCGTGGTCGGAAGCATCAACTTTGATTACAGAAGCTTGTATCTGCATTTCGAATGTGCGGTCTATTTGTATAAAGTGGCGGCGCTTCAGGATATTAAAAATGACTTCGCGAAAACCGTGGAAAAATCGGAATGGATTACCATGGAGGCGGTTCGAAAGCAACCGTGGTATGTAAAGATTTTTGGGAAATTGCTAAAAGTTATTGCACCATTAATGTAATTTTTTAAGAAGTCGGTCGGCAGAGTCGGTCGGAGGAGGAAAAATGTATTATTCGGCGATTAAATATAATGATATAGCCAATGGTCTGGGCGTGCGAACTGTGTTGTTTGTGTCCGGGTGCAGAAATGGATGTAAGGGATGCTTTCAACCGGAGACCTGGGATTTTTGCAACGGAGCACCTTTTGGCGAAAAGGAAGAGGATGAGATTCTGGAATCCTTAAAGCCCGGGTATATCCAGGGACTGACCTTGTTAGGGGGAGACCCCTTTGAACCGGAGAATCAGGCAGGTCTGATTGCCTTTATGCGTCGTGTGAAGGCGAATTTCCCGAAGAAGGATGTGTGGGCATATACCGGATATCTTTTGGATAAGGATTTGCAACCGGGCGGTCGTGTTTATACAGAGCATACGAAAGAATTGCTGTCATACATTGATGTGTTGGTGGATGGCCCCTTCATAGAGGAGCAAAAGAGTCTGATGTTGAAATTCAGAGGTTCCAAAAACCAGCGTGCCATTGATATGAGGATTTTCCGGGAGACCGGAGAGGTTACGGAAATTAAGTTTTGACATAAAAAGGGCTGTGAAGTCAATGCTTCACAGCCCTTGCTGTTTGCTATTAAAGTTTTTTCTTAATGAAGCTCACTACGAAAATAACCAGACAAGCACCTACAACACCGCAGATAATACTTCCTAAAATGCCGTTAATGCTAAGGCCCAACAGATTGAAGATGAAACCGCCCACGAAACCACCGACGATACCGAGGATGATGTTCATAATCAAACTATTTCCCTTTTTCATAATGTTACCTGCTAACCAACCACATACAGCACCAATTGCCAATGAAATTAATAAATTAATAAGCCAATCCATTTCTATACCCTCCTTGTATATGTAATGCTTTATGTATTACATATACTATTATACATCAATTGGAAAGAAGTGTAAATACGGTCAGAAGGAAAGGGCTATTGTTTTTTGAATTGGTTATCAGGTGCGCTAACAGACTTGACGAAATAGGAAAAAAGTGCTATTCTGTATGAACATAGTTTTTAAAACTATGTGAAAAGATATTGAAAAACGAAATAGTAAAGGAAAGAAATATGAAAGTTAAAATTGTAACAGATTCTGCGGCGAATATGGCAAATACAGAAGTAATGGCAGGCGTGGCATTTGAAAGTGTTCCCCTCAAAATCATTACGGATGTCAAGGAATATGTGGATGATAAAAATCTGAATGTTGAAATGATGGTAGACGATTTGAGTTCCTATAAAGGTCGCTCCGGTACGTCCTGTCCCGGAGTGGGAGAATGGCTGGAGGCTTTTGAAGATTGCGATATGGTTTTCTGTGTAACCATTATCAGCCGGTTGTCGGGAAGCTATAATGCGGCAATGACAGCCAAGCAGCAGTACGAGGAAGAGAATCCCGGAAAGAAGGTATTTGTGTTGGATTCCTATTCTGCAGGACCTGAGATGAAGCTTCATGTGGAGAAGCTAAAGGAACTCGTTTTGGCAGGAAAAGATTTTGAGACCATTTCCCGGGAAATAGTAGAGTATAAAGAAAAGAAAACGGCTTTGGTATTTTCCTTAGAATCCCTTCGTAACCTGGCGAATAACGGTAGAGTGAGTCAGGCGGTGGCACTGATTGCAAGTATTATCGGTATGCGTGTGGTTGGTGACGTATCTGAGGAGGGTTTGCATCCTACCAATAAATGCAGGGGAGAGAAGAAGACACTGGCATCTCTTTTTGATAACATGAAGCGGCTTGGATACAAGGGAGCAAAGGTGTTGGTGGATCATTGCTACAATGAAAAGGCAGCAAACGCTTTGAAGGAAGTGATTATGAGAGAATTTCCTACCGCAAAGGTAATTATCGATAAGACCCTGGGACTCTGTAGTTTTTATGCAGAAAAGGGCGGTTTGATGATTGGGTTTGAAGTGAATTAGTGTAGTTACCTCCTTTACCGGACAGAATCCGGCAAAGGAGGTTTTTATATGTTAAAATGTGTTGAAAGAGATGGGCTTTCATGGAGAATTATGATAAAATGAAATGACACTATTTTTCATGGAGTTATGGCAGATTTGCCAAAAAATCGGAAAGGTTGTTATTATTTTGCGAAAAAGAAAGTTTAGGATAACAGAATTAATATTGCTTTTGGGTATGGTGCTTGGCTTGTGTGCCTGTGAGGTACAATCCGGTAAAGAGGAAGTGTCCGGTGAGGTAGGAGTGTTGAATGTGTCCGATGGGGAGACCCTTCCAACGGAAGCTCCGCAACCGACGGAGGAGCCACAACCCACAGAGGCACCGGTAGAGGAAATTGTCGACGAGTCCCTGCCTTTGTATGAAAAAGAGTATATTCCTTCGGAGGAGGTTTTGAAGACTTTGGGGAGAGTTACATTTGTAGAGGATACGCTTTGGATGGTACACAGCGGTTCCGGTGCGGAGTTTCAGTTTGTCGGTACCAAAGCGGTGATTAC
Source organism: Acetatifactor sp. (assembly GCA_045533725.1). GTDB lineage: Bacteria > Bacillota > Clostridia > Lachnospirales > Lachnospiraceae > Acetatifactor. The sequence goes on from JAZSII010000148.1 coordinate 4,780, forward strand.
CTTGCAGGGAGACAGTTCTGCATACGCAGGAAGCGGAAATCAGGCCCGGGTGGGCGTATTCGTCAATGGAGAACTGACTGCAGATGTGATGATGGATGCCAAGGAGAAGACCGTGACGGTCTTTGAAAGTGAAAAAAGGCAGAGTTGTATAGTTACCATTGTCAAGCTGTCCGAAGCGCCCTCTTCTACAGTGGGCATTCAAGCCATTGAAGTGGAAAGTGAGGCAGACATTGTTCCAACTCCTTTGAAGGAGCACTATATTGAGTTTATCGGAGACAGTATTACCTGTGGCTATGGGGTAGATGACGAAAACAAAGATCATCATTTTTCTACCGCCACGGAAAATGCCGCAAAAACCTATGCCTTCAAAACGGCACAGGCACTGGATGCAGACTATAGTCTGGTTTCCTTCAGTGGTTACGGTATTGTATCCGGCTACTCCGGAGACGGACAGAAGCAAGGGGAACAGGTATTGTCAAAATACTATAATCAGCTGGGTTTTTCCTACGGAACCTATTTAGGACAGACACCTTACAATACAGAGTGGGACTTTGAAAAGCGACAGCCGGATTTGATTGTGATTAATTTGGGAACCAACGATGAAAGCTATACCGGTACGGATCAGATGCGCAGGGACGAATATGTGGAAGGCTACGTGGCGTTTTTGAAGCAGGTAAGGGAGAAGAATCCGGATGCCATGATTTTTGCTACTTTGGGTATTATGGGGGACGGTCTGTACCCATCCGTGCAAAAGGCGGTGGAGCAGTATCAGGCAGAAACAGGAGATGAAATGGTTCATACTATGCGTTTTGCGGTGCAATCCATGTCGGACGGTATAGCAGCAGACTGGCATCCTTCTGAAAAAACACATACAAAAGCGGCGGACAAGCTGGTTAAGGAAATTCAGACAATCATGGGCTGGTAAAGGTGCGTAAAGTGGTAAATACACAGAGGCTGGGCAGTTCATACAAATTTTGCATAAGAATTTTTAAATAACACATACTACTCTTAAAACTTTAAAAGATTGAGAGGTAAAGGTATGGAAGCAGTGGATACAGTAAAATTGTTAAAAGAATGTGATGCGGGAACCAAGATGGCGGTATCATCTATTGATGAAGTCTTGGAGAAAGTGGAAGCATCTGAATTGAAAAATCTTTTGCAGGAGAGCAAGAGCCATCATGAAAAGCTGGAAAGTGAAATCAGTTCCCTGTTAAGAAATCATAATGCAGAAGAAAAGGAACCGAATCCCATGGCCAAGGGCATGTCCTGGATGAAGACCAATATGAAAATGACCATGGATAAGAGTGATTCCACCGTGGCAGATTTGATTACGGACGGTTGCAATATGGGTGTAAAAACCTTGAATCGTTATTTGAATCAGTATAAAGCGGCAGATGAAGAATCTAAGGCCATTTGCGGTGAATTGATTTCTATCGAAGAACAGTTGTGCAAGGATTTGAGAACTTATTTGTAGAACAGGAGATACCAAAGATGAAAAGAGACCTATCGGCGTTAAGGTATAAAGTAACGGAAGACAAAAAGAAACGAGTGATTATTGATACGGACGCGGCTTGTGAAGCAGATGACCCCTTTGCCATTGCCCATGCTCTTCTTAGCAAGAAGCTGGAGGTAAAGGCCATTCTGGCAGAGCAGTTTGGCGGGCCCGAGACCACTGCGCAGAGCTATGAAGAGATTATGACCATATTGGAAGCCATGGACATGGAAGTGCCGGTGTTTATGGGCGAAGAGGGTTCTCTGGCCATGACGACAGGAAAAGAAGCTTCTCCTGCAGTGGATTTCATTATTGAAGAAGCTTTGCGAGAGGACGGCAAGCCTTTGTTTGTACTTTGTCAGGGTGCCATTACAAATGTGGCAGCAGCCATTCGTAAGGAGCCGGCAATTATTCCGCGCATGACGGTGGTGTGGATTGGTTGTCACGATTTAGATGGCGGTGAGCCTCCCTTTAGAGAATTTAACAGCGGCAATGATATTGAAGCCGCAAATATCGTCCTTGGAAGCGGAGTTGAACTTTGGCTGATTCCCAGCAATGTATACGGCAGTATGCATATCGGACTGGCAGAAATTCAGCGACGCATCTATCCCTGCGGCAAAATCGGCAAGCATTTGTTTGAATATATGGTAGAATATAATCAGTCAGACCGGGCAGGCTGGACAGCCGGCGAAAGCTGGTCTCTGGGAGATTCTCCTGCTGTAGGCGTGGTGCTGGAGCCGAACTGTGGCAACAGTGTGTGGAGAGAAGCACCTATTATGAATGAGGATACTTCCTGCCGTTTTGAGCCGGGCAGGCCCATGATTAAAGTCTACACGTCTATCAACTCCCGATTTATTCTGGAGGACTTCATGTGCAAGCTGGAGCTTGTGTACGGAAAAGAGCAGTAACGCAAACGCTGTTTGCGCTATGCATGAGGGATAATGTAAAAATGTAAAACAAAACGGAGCCGGTTATTTCGGCTCCGTTTTAGACTCATCGAATCTTTTGTTCTTTAAAATCAACTTGGCCAACGGTTTCTCCACCAGATAGGTCATCAAAACTGCCACTACAAAGGAAATCACGATACATAATATCAGATACTTCCACATCCAGGGTTTATCACCCAACTGATTGGGCGGGGTGTCCCCTTCCCAGTAGGGAATGCGGAACTGCTTCAGCTTTACGGATATGTACTGATGGCAGATGTATAAATTAAAGGAAATGCCGGCAAGGAATTTCATCACGCGATTTCCCAGAAGCCACCGCAAATAGCGTCCACTCATAATCACGCTCATCAAAATCATTAAGAACAATAGAGACAGAAGAAAACGGTAATCAATCTGCCATTTGGTCTGACTCACGTAGCTCATACGATGGTCGCACATGATTTTGAAGAGCCATATACCGCCTATGGCAAGGAGGAAAAAGAGTGTTTCCTCCGCTTTGGTGGCCTTTTTTTCCTTTGTTATGGATACATAGGCCCAGGCCCCCAGCATGCCGTTTGCAAAGACGCTGAAAAAGGTAAGGGTATGATTTACATACATGCTTTGGTTCAGCGTATCAAAATGACTGCTGATCCACGAGCAGCTAAGTAGTCCCAAAGCAGTCATTCCGCCGTAGGTAAGCAGGGGCTTTTTTTGGAAAAATCGTGCCAACAAGGGAAATATCAGGTAAAACTGTACTTCCACCGCTACCGTCCACAAAGCACCGTTTAAATGTGTATAAACATGTGATGAAGGGAAAAGGTTGTGCACAAAAAACAGATGTGGAACAAGGTCCCGTCGCAAATCTCCGGAAGTAGTATATTCTCCCAAAGGCAGTGCAAAGCAAAGCAGTACGAGCAATATGGAAACATAGTAGGAGGGCATGATTCTGGCGATACGCTTTTTGTAAAATATGCCTGCAGAAGGAGCCCTTTCACCGTACACCATCTCACGTGCATAAGGCAAAAACAGGCAAAAGCCTGACAAGAGAATCATGAAATCTACTAAGATAGCGCCGTTTCGGGGCAGCCAGTCTATATTAAAGTCTCCCACAATGGGCATGAGCCAGGATTGCTGCCAGAAGTGATACCAAACCACAATCATAATGGCTATAGCGCGAAGACCGTCCAGTACAGGAATATGCTTTGTTCTACTCATCATAATCGTTCCTTATCATAAACAGCACGCTTGCCGCCAATAAATTTGGCTCTGGTGCGGGCGCAGACCAAATGTGCTTCTCCGATTTGCTTGGTAGGTATTCGTACGGGAACGGCTACGTCCTTTAGATGCATTCCGATAAGGGTGTCACCGATATCCATTCCCAAGTGTGCCTTAATATGTTCTACGGCTACGGGATGGTTAAAGGCCTGGTAGGCAACAGTGGCAAAGGAGCCGCCGGCCTTGGGCTGTGGTACAACATTTACCGGTTCATAACCATATTTTTGGGCGGCAATTTCTTCCAGAATGATGGCGCGGTTTAAATGCTCACAGCATTGTGCAGCCAGATACAGTCCGGCTTCGCTTGCAGCCTTGTAAATACCTTCAAAAACAGCAGTTGCCAACTCCGGGCTGGAGCCGGTACCGATTTTAATTCCTCCCACCTCGCTGGTGGAGCAACCCACCACCAGAATCTGACCGGGCACGGATTTTGCCTCTGCAAGGAGCTCGTTTGTTGCAGAATAGGCTTGCGCTGTAATATCGCTAAATTGCTTCATATCAGTTACCTCATTTTATAATGTAAAGTCGGGACCGGGCGGTCCCGCTATTTATTATAGCAGTAATTGTGCATTTCGACTAGTCGTACACCTTAAAATGCGTATTTGCTTTACGGCTCCGTGAAAGAATGGTAAAATACTGCATATAATTTAGCATAATTCAGTATCCTTTCGGCAAACTAAAAGAGAATGAATCTGCGGAAATGGGCAATAAAGAAAGGAGTGCGGGAACTATTTGATCCCGCATGAAGCTATGCTAAACGAATATCAAGAATTGAATGTTTCAGAAAAACTAATTAAAAAACTGCATAGAGATTTGCGGCTGACACGCCTGATGGTGTTTTTTTCTTCGCTCTTGATGATTGTGATTCTGGCCGGCGGGTACTACCTGTATCAGGTGGTACAGGTGTATGTCAAGCAGGCGGAAGGGTATGTGACGGAGATTATTACCTATGCAGAAGGGATGAAGCCTGCCATGACGAGGCTTCAGGAGGTGGATGTGGAGGCTTTGTGTCAGACCTTTTCAGAGCTTTCCGTGGCCTTTGCGGATGTAGATTTTGAGCAATTGGCAAGTCAGCTGGAAAGCTTGGATTTGGTGACCATTAATGAGAAACTGAATGCTTTGGATATAGAGTTTATTAATGAAAAGCTAAGTGCGCTGGATGTGGAAAAGATTAACAGTACCATCGGAAATATCGATACGGAGTTACTCAGTGAAACCTTGGCAAATTTAAATGATGCGGTAGAAACCGTAAATGATATCAGTTCCAAGCTACAGCAGGTAGGAATGATTTTTAACTAAGATAAAAGTGGGAAAGGTAGGAGTTTTGTGACATATTTTATTGCTTTTTTGGAAGGAATCATAACTTTCATATCACCATGTATTTTGCCAATGTTGCCCTTGTATATTTCCTATTTTGCCAATGGGGAAAACAACAAGAAAAAGGCATTTATCAATTCCTTGGGATTTGTATTGGGCTTTACGATTATTTTTGTATTGCTGGGCGCCTTTGCGGGCAGTATCGGCGGGATGCTTCGGGAGCATGAGAGGCTTGTTAATATCGTAACCGGTGCCATTGTTGTGATTTTGGGCTTGAATTTTACCGGCCTAATCAGAATCGGTTTTCTGAACGGAAGCAAGAAGCTGCAGGTGCAAATTCAAAATATCCATTTTGCAACCTCAGTTTTGTTTGGTATGGTGTTTGCCATTGGTTATACGCCTTGTGTGGGAGCTTTTCTGGGTTCTGCACTTATGATGGCCTCCGGAGAGGGTACCATGCTGGCAGGAATTGTGATGCTGGTGGTTTATTCTGCGGGCTTGGGTATTCCCTTTATTATCAGTGCCTTGCTATTGGACAGACTGAAGGGGACCTTTGCTGCAATTAAGAAGCATTACCGAGTGATAAATGTTGTATGTGGTGTGTTTTTGATAATTATCGGTATATTGATGATGAGCGGAGCCTTTGGATATTTTATGGCTTTGCTTAGTGTAGGATGAGGTGAATGATGAAGAAATATTGGAAATTATTAGTGGGAATAGTAGCCTTTGCCGCGTTTATTGCAGTGGCAGGCATTGCTTATAAGAAGCTTTCTGAGGAGTACAAGCCGGAAGAAAATCTGGTGGTTACTGAGGATGAAGAGGAAAGGGACGACGGAGTAAAAGAGGAGAACGGGACATCTGATGCGGAAACAGAAAAATTGCCTGAGGAATCCGAAACGACAGGAGAGGGCGGACAGACGGATGAGGAGAAGGGAGAATCCTTGGAACAGGCTCCGAACTTTACCGTAGAAACCTTCGAAGGTGAGGAAGTATCCCTGCATGATTTTTTTGGTAAGCCTATTGTGCTGAATTTCTGGGCAAGCTGGTGTGGTCCCTGCAAGATGGAGTTGCCGGATTTTCAGGAGGCCTATGAAAAATACGACGGAGAGATTGTTTTCTTAATGGTAAATATGACGGATGGTGCACAGGAAACAAAGAAAAGTGCATCCGGATACATGACCGAGGCCGGATATACACTGCCTGTTTACTATGATACCAAGCAGGATGCGGCATACACATATGGGGTGTATTCCCTGCCTACCACATTTTTCATTAATGAAAAGGGGGAAGCGGTAGCATATGCACAGGGAATGATCGACGCAGAGACCTTGGAGACAGGAATTTCCATGATATTGGAGTGAATAAAAAGTAGACAACCCCCTATTTTTACGATACAATAGCAATAGTCGAATGATATATTTGGCAGTACTTATGGAAGGAAAGACTATTATGAGAAAGTTGAAGTATTTATTGGTTTGCCTTATGACCGTTAGTCTCTTGGCAGGCTGTGATTCTGCTGAAGGAGAGATGCCATCTCCTATTATAGACGTAACAGGAGAGGATATTAACACTCCTGCACCGGATGCGGGCGAACAGACTAAGCCTGCAGTTGATGCCGTAAGTCCGGAAGCAACAGAAGACCCTGAAGGAGCAGAAGTTGAAAAGGCAGATTCTGCTATTATCGAAGACAGGGAAGTAGTGGATGGACAGATGCAGAGCTATCTGACCGGACAGTGGATGCCTGAGGAAGTGGCAAAGCGCCGCCCTATGGCAGTTATGATTGGTAACAACATTGGCATTTTGCCACAGTGGGGACTTTCTAAGGCGGCTATTATTTACGAAGCGCCTGTAGAAGGACGTATTTCCCGTTTGATGGCAATCATCGAAGACTATGATGCGTTGGAGATGGTAGGACCGGTACGAAGCAGCCGAGACTATTTTGTTTATGAAGCAATGGCATATGATGCGATTTATTGTAACTGGGGTCTTGCAATTCCTTATGTAGAAGAGTTGCTGAAGAGTGACAGAATCGATAATGTCAGCCAGGCATTGAAGGGTATACATAATCCCAGTCCGGAAGCGTTCTTCCGTAGAGACAGGCCCGGATATGCACAGGAGTATACCGGATACATGAGTATTTCCGGTTATACCAAGGCGGTAGGAAATCAGGGTTATTCCGAGACTTACAGAAGTACCTTTGAACAGGCATTTACCTTTGCTAATGACGGATGGGTTGCTGATTATAGCGAGTATCCGGATGCAACAGTAATTTATCCGGGCGGAAGCAGCTCAAACAAGAGTGGTTACGGTGACCACAAGCCACGTTTTGAGTACAACGCAGATGACGGATTGTATTATCGCTATCAGTTTGGTGCAGCACAAATTGATGAAATGACCGGTGAGCAGTTAACTGTGTCAAATGTAGTGTTTAAGATTTGTCATGGAGAGCAGAGAGATGCGAATGATTATCTTGCATTTGGCGTACATGGTGAGGGCGATGCTTACATTTTCACCAATGGTAAGGTGATTAAGGGCACATGGTCACGTTCTTCTGACAATGGTGCAAATATGTTCTTTGATGAAAACGGTAATGAAATCGTATTTAATCAAGGACAAACCTGGATTTGCTGTATCTGGGAAGAATATGCAAACTATATGACATGGAACTAAGATAAGCAGTATGACGGGTATGTTTGAAAGGTGTTTCAAATATGCCCGTTTTTTCTAAAGGAAAACCAAAGAAGGAGCAGAGAGTATGAGCTGGATAAGGAGACATAAAAAATCAATCATTATATATATATGCATTGTTGGAGTAACAGTTTTATTGAATGTGATTGCCTGGAACAGCAATGCTTTCTGCGATTGGTACATTAAATACATATTTCCGATTTGGGTCAACACCTATGGAAGAGTAACCGGGTGGGTACCCTTTTCAGTTGGAGAGATTTTGCTATTGGTTGCGGTAATTGCGGTGGTGCTGTGGGTTTTGTTATTGGTGGCATACTTGCTTCTAAAGATACTTAGACTTTGCAGTACCTCTGATAAAGGACCTTCGAAATGGTCTAAAGCATATGGTAAGTTTGTATATGCATATTCTATGGGCGGGGTCTGGATTGTAGCAGTGGTATGTCTGATTATGACATTAAATTGTTTTATCCTGTACCATGCCTCTACTTTTTCGGAACGTTACTACGGAGAAACCAAGGAAGAGTACTCATTGGAGGAATTGATACTGGTTCGAAATTATGTAGTAGAACGTTGTAATCAGTTAGCGTTGGAGATGGAACGTGATGAGCAGGGAAATATTCTTTATGATAAGGATATTGCAGAGGAAGCCAGAAAGGCTATGCAAAATTTGGGAAAAACATATGATCAGCTGGATGGTTTTTATCCACGACCCAAGCCCCTGGCGGCGTCAGACTTTTTCAGTCAGCAGTATTCGGGGGGATATTACTTCCCGTTTACCATGGAAGCCAATTATAATGATGTAATGTATATTATGAACTGGCCCTTTGCCATATGTCATGAACTGGCACATTTGCGCGGGTACATCTATGAAGACGAGGCCAATATGATCGGATATTTGGCTTGTGTGCAGTCTGGGGATCCGTTCTTTGAATACAGCGGATATTTGAGTGTATTGTATTATTTAGACAATGATTTATTTGATGCGTTGAAGGGCAATTGGGATATTTATTTTGAACAGCCTCAGATTGCGGAGCAGGTACATATTGACAATGTCTTTTTGAAGCAGGAGGATTGGGACCGAATAGAGGAAGAGGCTGTTTTTGACACGGAGGTAGTGGATGCGGTTTCAGACAGCTTTACGGATACGGTGCTGGTAGTAAATGGAGTAGAGGACGGCATCAAGAGCTACAGCAGAGTGGTACAGCTTATGCTTCTGTATTACGAAAAAGAAGGTCTGGAGTAAGGACTTTTACTTATTCAGGCACGGCAGACCGTATAATACCTATATACTTGCAAGTCCTCGGACGTAAAACTTCTAAACTTTCATACATACTGCTAAAAACAGTCCTCCAAAATGCTCTGTCTCCTACAAGCAGGGTCGCATTTATGGAGTACTAACGCATTATTATGAAAGTAAGAAGTTCTATACATCCTGTGGGAGCAGGCGTATATAGGTATTATACGGTCTGCCCATGTCGAAATGTTTTTGATATTTAAAAAAATTCCTTGACAATTGATTTGACGATGTGTAAAATAACCTTTGTTGTGAGGATGATTTTACAATGTCTAAAAGCCACTACGGCAATGCCCATCACAAAATCAGAGATTTTGCGATGACCGTTGGCTTGTAAATACAAGTCAACTCACGCATCCAAGCACCAAAGCGCTCATGCAACCTCGCTTGCCGCGGCACTTCGATGTTCGTCTGCTCATTGCCTTGTGCTTCAAGCTTATGCGCCCAGATAGCTCAGTTGGTAGAGCAGAGGACTGAAAATCCTCGTGTCGCTGGTTCGATTCCGGCTCTGGGCATTTGGCAGACGGTATCGCGAACCGACTGCTTTATATACGCAGGCGTTTACAGAAGCTTGCGAGTTCATGCGGGTGTAGTTCAATGGTAGAACACCAGCCTTCCAAGCTGGATACGTGGGTTCGATTCCCATCACCCGCTTTGCACGAAAGTGCAGTAACAAATAATTTCATACCTTCAAGTATACAGGTTACGACCTGTACACGACATGCGCGAGTGGCTCAGCGGTGGAGCACCTCCTTGCCAAGGAGGGGGTCGCGGGTTCGATCCCCGTCTCGCGCTCTGAAAAAGCAGTGATACCAAATGGTATCGCTGCTTTTTTCGAGTCCAATCCCGGACTCGAAGATTCGATCTTCTCCGCTCCGCTTCGGTCCGCGCAAAGCCGAGGTCCCCCGGACCTCGTGCGCCGTCTCGCGCTCTGAAAAGGAGATATCCAAACGGATATCTCCTTTTTTGTGATTTGGCGGCAATAAAATGCAAGTAGTAATTGCCGTATAATTGTGATATAATTTTTCCAATAATGTCGCAAGGAGGGGAACCAATGAGGGCAATAAAAGGACGGTTATTTGATATCAGTGTTTTTTTAATGCTTCCTTTTCTGGGGATTATATTTGTTATCTGCATCAGTGGGACACATCATCATGTTGCCTGGCACAAAGAGTTGATAGTAACCCTTGTGTTTGCGGCATTGATGGCGGGCGTTTCTTTTTTGCTTTGTCGTAAGGAGAATTTGCTGAAAAAGCAGGAGAAGAAGCTTTTGCTAAGCTTTTTGCTGTTTGTTGGTATTTTACTGTATTTGGTTTCTTGTCTTAGTCGCAACATTCCCATGTATGACTATTATGATTTATATTATTCTGCGCATTCTTATGCAAACGGCGGAGCTGCTAATTGGGATTATTTGTCTCATTGGAGCAATAATTTCCCTCTGTTTTTTTATTTGTATCGCGTAATGAAAGTCTGTGCATGGATGGGCATGAAGGACCCATTCTATGTATTGCTGGGGATAAATGTTTTATTGACACTTTGGGGAGGCTACTGCTTGTACCGCCTGGTACGATTGCACACGGGAAGCATTGCCTGGAGCTTTATAGGAATGGGCTTGTTTTTTGGCTTTGGTCCTTTGTGGTGCGGAACCAATTATTTTTATACAGATTCTCTCAGTTTATCCTTTGGTATCGGGGCGGTGTGGATTTTCACCCGAAAAAGAAAGGGAGTAATTGATGGGCTGTTAGCCGGTTTGTTGTGGGGCATGGGATATGCCATAAAAGCAACAGTGGCGGTATCCATGGTGGCTGTTTTTATTGTACTTTGGCTGAAAGAAAATGGTAACAGACGTTTATTCGGAAGCGTGTTACTTTCTGTGACGGCGTTTCTTTGCACTATGTCAATCTGGACTGTAATCCGTATGCAATATCCATGCTATGAGTTAGAAAAGGAGAATCGTGTCCCCATTACGTATTGGCTGGCATTGGGCATTCACAATAACGGCAGTTATCCGGAAAATATTGAGTTTGCAGTGGAATGTATCGGTGCAGAGAGTGTGGAAGCCAGAGATTTGAAGGCTAGAGAATATATTAAGGAACACATTTCAGGACTGTGGGACTGGAAGCATTTTGTTGAGAAGGCAAAGTACAATTTTGCTTCGGGAAAGATGGGAAGTTCCGAGTTCAACCATTATCCGGATACCCTGATGCATGAATTGGTGAGTGATTATGGTAAGTTTGGCGGCTATGCTACTATGTTTATGAGCGGATATTTTTATGCGACATTGTTACTTGGCTGGTTCGGTTTTGCTGTAGGGTATATTAAAGAAAAAAGAGTCGCAGAGTGCAGTGCACAGTTTCAGCTTTTATACATGGCGCAGATGACGCTGTTTGGATTTTTCCTATTTTTATCTATATGGGAATCCAATAATCGTCAATTATACAATCATATACCCTGGTATGCGCTTTATGGTGTCATGGGGCTGTACTTTTTGTTGCCGGGGAGAATAAACTCAAAAGAGATGTAATGTTAAAAAGGCGGAGGAAATACCATATGAACAAGGAGCAAAGGCTTGGAGAAATGTTAGAAAAGCTAGCTATAAAAATTGTTCGAATAATAGGAATGCTTATTTTTGGTTTGTTGAGTGTGGCGGCGCTGATTTCGTCTCAGTACATGCTTCCCGGAGGAGAGGAAATCCCTATGAATAAAATGGATTTTCCGGTGTGGCAGATTTTGGCGGTGGCAGCGGTGGCAGCACTGGTTTATGTGCTTATCGGATTTGGAGAGCGTTTGGAAGAGCGTGGACGTAAGCGATTTGAGAAGATTGTTCCCATAGTAAGTGTATTGCTGGTCTTTCTGTTCGGAATACTGTGGATAAGTAGTTTGAACAGAGTGCCGGAAGGGGATCAGGCATTTATTTATGCAGGAGCTTCTGCGTTTATGGAAGGCGATTATTCCTTTTTTCAAAGAGGAGGTTATTGTCAGATATATCCGCAGCAGTTGGATTTGATGGCATTTACGGAGGTATTATTCAGAATTGTCGGACCTTATCGTTATTTTGTCTTTGAGATGATGAATGTTTGCATGGCTGCGGGATTGGTAGCAATCGGCTATCTTTTAGTAAAAGAGCAGGGTGGTAAATTTGAGACCCGTATTCTTTATTGTGTTGGAATGGTGTGTTGTTCTCCCCTTATCTGTTATACAAGTTGGGTGTATGGTGATATTCCGGGGCTGTTTTTTATGATGCTGTCTTGTTTGTTTTTACTGCGCCTGCAGCGTATGGGAACGTGGCCGGAGGCGCTTTTTGCCGTAATTGCCGGCGTGATGGCGCTTCTGCTCAGAAGAAATAACCTGATTTTTCTGGTGGCGCTGGTTCTTCTTGCCATTGTGTGCATGATAGGACAGAAAAGGTGGAAAATGTTGGTGGTGACCAGTCTGGTGTATTGTGGATTTTTAGTGTGCAGTATCGGAATTCGTGAGATTTACGAGGAACGGTCCGGCTACGAAATAAAGCAGGGATTGCCCACCAGCTCATGGATTGCCATGGGGATGCAGGAGTACCGGGGCGTGTGTGGCTGGTACAATAATTTGCCCAAGGAAGTGGCAGGGCGAACCGGTTGGGATTTTGAGCAGACCGGGCAGGAGATGCAGGAAATTATCCGGGATAGAGTTCGGACATTTATATCCGACCCGGTTTATGGGGTTACATTTTATGGTAAGAAATTTTTAAGTCAATGGAATGATCCTACCTATCAGGGCGTTTACTTCAGTGCCAAATATAAAGGGAATGATGCACCAAAGGAGGGAAGCTTTTTGGATAGTCTCTACAACACGGAGAAAGGATACTTCCGATACTTTGAGTGGGCCAACATGGGACAGTTTGTAGTTTATTTGGGAATGTTCCTGTATTTCTGTTTTGTAAGATTTGAAAAGGGAGATATTATGAAGCAGATTCTGGGTGTAACTATTATTGGTGGTGCGTTTTTCAGCCTCCTTTGGGAAGCGAAGGCCAGATATATCTTTCCCTATTATGTAATGATGATACCTTTGATGTCGCAGGGATATGCTGCAGTTATGAGGAGAATAGGAAGAATAAAGAAAACAAAGGGTTAAGACAGCAAAAAGCTCTGTATCCGTTTAGTGGGACAGAGCTTTTTCAATACCATAATAAAGAATACCCAGAGTGCTTGGTCCTGCGTGAGTTCCGATGCTGGGATTCAAATCACCGATAATAACTTCTGTAAAAGGGGTTTCCTGCTTAATCATTTCAGCCACAGTCAAAGCATCTTCATAGCAATTGCCGTGTGCAATACCTACCGGGAACGAAAAGTCGGTATCCTCGGCCAATGTGTTTTTCATACGGTCAACCAAAGTTTTCAATGCTTTTTTACGACCGCGTACATTGCCGTCTACAGTAAGTCCGCCGTCTATATTGACATAGAAGAAGGGCTTTAGGTTCAAAGCACTGCCTACGAAGGCAACGGTTTTGCTTACGCGTCCGCCGCGGTGCAGATGAAATAAATCATCCACCGTAAACTGTACATTCAGATGATTCTTAAAGGCTTCCAAGGTCTGAACGGTATCCTCAAAGGAGCTGCCTGCATCATGAAGGTTGTTGCCCTTAATTACCAGCAAGGATTGGCTGAGGGATACATTTTTGGAATCAATCACTGCAATCTTGGCATCCGGGTATTCGTCCAGAAGCTCTGCGACTACCATGCATACGGTCTGGTAGCTGCTACTTAATGCGGAGGAAAAGGCAATATGAATAATGTCCTTACCTTCCTCCAATAGGGCTCTGAACTTTTCTTCTACCACTGCCGGGTTGTTGCCCTGAGACAGGGGTAGCTCATCATTTTTCATACGTTCATAAAATTCCGCAGGAGTTAATTTCAGCTCGTCACCATACACCGTATCTCCAAAGGAGTAATATATAGGAATAATGGTGGTTGCCAGTCTCTCTATCCATTCCTGAGGTAAATCGGAACAAGAGTCGGTTGTAATACAATAATCTCTCATAGGGATTTCCTTTCCGGGTAATTCTTTTGTTCATTTTTAAAGCTGAATAGATTGTACCATAGGTAAATGGTTTACGCAAGTGAACTTTATTTGCCCCAAATATGGCGTGTTTTAATGATTCCGATAGCCAGCAGTACATAGGAGGCAAGCTGGAGGGCACCTATTACGCCTGCATTTGCGTTAAAAAATCCTGCAGCAAAAGGTGCGGCGCTTACCAACAATGCCAAAACCAGAACAAAGGAAACCTTGTTCATTTTGTCTTCGTTCTCTTTGGGATACTGTTTTTTGCGTCCCCGAAGCTCCAAAACAACTTTGTTTGAATTTACAACAACCTGCATACAGACAAGTAAAATGGCTCCGATGACTAAGGTCAAAACAAATCCGCCTACAAAGCCGCCTGTAGTGGTGTATAGCTCCAAAATGACGCATAAAAGCTCAATCATGGAGGTAATCTTGAACAACCCACGGATTTTCAGGAAATATTCCAACAGGGCATCCGTGTCCGGATATTGAGGAAAGGGGATATTCATGGGTTTTCTGCGCAGATATACCCGGGAGCCCCAGCATTGTACAACTTCAACACCTGCGTTCCCCATTTTTTCTTTGTATTTCTCACTGACAGAGAAAAAGTTGTCGGAATGCTCCATGCCATATTCGTATTGGCCGGGGGTACATTCTTCAAAGGTGTAAAAGCCTGCGAAGTAATTCACAAAGGCATGTCCTTCCTTGGCCATTTGATTCAGCCACGCAATATTTTCTTCTCTATTCGAATTGAAACGAAACTTGGTCATACGCACCATCTCCTATGTGAAATGTCATAGGTATAATATATCAGTTTCCGTCAAATTTGCCAATAGAATTTGTTACCATTAAATTTGATTTTTGAGGACAAAAGTTTTATACTTAGAGAAGTCAGAGATGCTGATTGACGGACAAGGAGAACGAAAATGAATATAAGAAGAGCTGTGGTTAAGGACATTCCGGACATTCACCGGCTGTTAGGTCAGGTGGAAATGGTGCATCATCTGGGCAGGCCGGATTTATTTAAATATAAGGCAGTAAAATACAACAATGAGGAGTTGGCAGAGCTTTTGCGGGATGATTCCAGACCGATTTTTGTGGGCGTGAATGCTGAGGATAAGGTGTTGGGTTATGCATTCTGCATGTTTCAGCAGTATTTGGACAATAATGTACTCACGGACATTAAGACGCTATATATTGATGATTTATGCGTGGATGAAGAGGTGCGCGGACAGCATGTGGGCAAGCAGTTATATGAATATGTGGTGGATTTTGCCAAGGCGCAGGGTTGCTACAATATTACGCTGAACGTATGGAGCCTGAATGAGAATGCCATGAAGTTTTATGAAGCCTGCGGCCTGACTCCGTATAAGGTTTGTATGGAGAAGGTTTTGGATAATTGATCAGAAGGGAGAAGAGCGGCATGTTTGACGTGAAAATAGTGATTGAAGAAGCAGTACAGTGGATTCGGGATTGGTTTGAGGAAAACGGAAAGGGTTGTAATGCGGTGGTAGGTATTTCCGGTGGGAAGGATTCCAGCATCGTAGCAGCCTTGTGTGCGGAAGCATTGGGGAAGGAAAGGGTATACGGTATTCTTATGCCCAATGGGGAGCAAAAGGATATTTCGGATTCCCTGCAGCTGGTGGAGCATTTACAGATTCCTTATTATATCAGCAATATTGAGAAAGCTTATGAGGCGGTTATTGAAAGCATGAAGCTTAGTGGTATTGAAATGAGCGAGCAGACCAAGATTAATCTGGCTCCCCGTCTTCGCATGACCACCCTGTATGCATATTCACAATCGCTGAATGGCAGGGTTGCGAATACCTGCAATCTCTCTGAGGACTGGGTAGGATATTCCACCAGATACGGAGACGCGGCAGGAGATTTCAGTCCTTTGGCACATTTGACGGTGCAGGAGGTTGTGGAAGTAGGTCGTGCTTTGGGACTGCCGGAGAATTTGGTGGCGAAGGTACCTTCTGATGGTTTGAGCGGTATGTGTGATGAAGATAAGCTGGGCTTTACCTATGCGGCTTTGGATAAATATATCCGCACCGGTGTGTGCGAGGATGAGAAGGTGAAGGCACGTATTGATTATCTGAACAAGCTGAATGCGTTTAAGCTGAAGCCGATTCCGGGCTTTGTGCCGAGTTTTACGAAGGAGTAATGGATGACGATTCTTTATTCGATATTACATTTTTTGATAGATGGTGTCTGTGCATTTGCCATGTTTGGATATTTTGCGCAACAGAGTAACTGGTATTTGAATATGTTGCTTTACAATTTTTGCGCTTTTGCCTTGCAGATGCCCCTTGGGGTGGTGCTGGATTATCTGAATAGTCAGGGGAAATGCCGTAAATGGAGCCCGTCTTATTGTTTTGCGGGATTGGGAGTGCTTTGTACTCTCTTGGGTGCTGTGGTGCATCCGGTTCTGCTGGGACTGGGTAATGCGCTGTTTCATTTAGGCGGCGGAGTAGGTACCATTTATGAAGATAGAGAAAAAGGCTGGCGCGGCAGAGGGCTGGGTATATTTGTGGCTCCCGGCGCGTTGGGTCTTTACATAGGTACCCAATTGGGGAAAAATAAGGCGGAAGCAATCTGGCTTGTGGCCGCGGCGGTAGGTATGATTGCGATTTGCGTGCTTGGCAGGCGTCGGTTATGCAGGGATGCGGTGAGAGAATCCGTGGTATCATCCGGTGCAATATCCGGGGAACAGAGAAAGCCCCTTGTGTCGATGACGGAAGCTGCAGATGAGAGGAATCGCGGATACGGCCTGCTCCTTTTTGGCTGTATGGCGGTGGTGGTATTGCGATCCTATATCGGAATGGCTGTTACCTTTTCCTGGAAAACCACGTTGTTTGCAGGTGTCATCGGCGTGTTGGCGGTGGTACTCGGTAAGGTGGCAGGAGGCTTTGGCGCAGTGATGTTCGGGATCCGCAAAACCATGATGGTTTCATTGGCACTGGCGGCGGTTTTATACCTCTTATCCGGTAATATGCTTGCAGGTGTGTTGGCACTGTTTTTGTTTAATATGACTATGCCTATCACCTTATATTTGCTGGTAGAAAGAAGAAAAGATATGCCGGGCTTTGGCTTCGGTGCACTGACCTTTGCCATATTTTTGGGGATTTTGCCGGTTTATTTGGAATGGCCTCTTCCGATATCCGGTAATGCTATCGGATGTGTGGGCAGTATCCTTTCACTGATAGTCCTTTGGTTTTGTATTCCTAAGGAACCGTTGAAAAAGCAGCGCATAGAGGTACGCGGGGAGGATTGCTGAGATGGCCGGATATCTGTTGCAAATGTTTGGAATATCCCTGCTTTGGACCCTATTGGTAGAGGAATTGGTAGGGATTGCCTGGGGATTTCGAAAAAGAAAGTATTTTTTGCTGATTTTTTTGGTAAATGTTGTAACCAACCCGATTGCTGTTCTGTCATATTGGATATACAGGGTATATTGGTTGGGACCCTCCATGACGGTACAGATTGTGATTGAAGTAATCGTCGTGTTGACAGAAGCGTGGATTTATAGTATTTTTTCCAAAGAGGAAGAATGGAATATTCCACATCCCATATTACTGGCAGTAATAGCAAATGCCGCATCCTGGGGAAGCGGATTGTTGATTTAAAAATTTACGCAGAAAAGAGGATAATATGAAGAAGAGTTTGATTGTTTTTGGAATGGTTGTGGTTTGGCTTTTGAACATGATTCCGGTGCATGCAGATGCGATTTGGGAGCCCAGATCTGATTTTTATGAGGAGCATGCATCAGAGTGTACATATAATAATCGAAACTACACCGCATGTGGCCCGGAGGGAGAGGTGAAGGTTTACGTAAGTCCGGAGAATGCTACTGTGGTAGATGTTTTGGAAAATGGCAAGAGTGTATGCGTGCTGTTTACTTATAAGGATGAGGATGGCGTTGAGTGGGGTGTTGTAGAAAACTTTGACGACCAATCCAAAACCGGCTGGTTGGCAATGGATTACATGAACGTAGTTTATGATTATATCTCTTTTAAACAGGAGTACGGTTCAGAATTTGTCCAGGAAACGGGGATGCTGGATGCAGAGTATAAAGGAAAGACAGTAAAGTTTTGGTCATATCCCGGTGCAGACGGCACAGGATACGAAATAAAGATTGATGCGGCAGATGATTATTTGCCGGAGTACAATCAGGTTTTTGTGGATGAGGAAGGTCACAAGTGGGGATATATAGGTTATTATTTCGGGTTAAAAAACACATGGGTGTGCCTTGACAATGCATCTGCAACAGCGGAAGAATTGTATCCGAACGGACTTCCGGCAAGAGGAACGGAAACCACAGAGTTCAGAACGGAAGACGACGTTACGGATGAACGGAAACAGGAAGCAGAAGATGATGAGACGGAAGAAGAAGCCGAAGAAGAAGCCGAAGCGGAAATCGTGCCAAAGGGTAATGAAAAATTGGTTCTTATCGTATCCGGTTTGGTCGCGGGAGTTGCTGCACTGACCGGTGGTTTGCTTGTATGGTTGAAGAAAAAGAAAAAATAAGGAACATGAAAAAAGGCGCATCCGCAATGGCGGGTGCGTTTTTTGTGTAGTTTAGAATAATTTTACATAAAGATAGATAAGATATTCTTGCAATTTGCGGCATTTCAAATTACTATTGTTTGTAGGTAACAGTTAGAATGGAGAAGAGTGTTTTGAAAAAAGGCAGCCGGGTGAAAAATTACATATTCGGTATAATTCTTTTATGCCTGTTAACTTGTGGAGTGTGTGTTGATGAGGTTTCCACAGGGTCTTTTTGGCATGCTGAAAAAGATATGGCACAGGAAGTGCTGATGCCGGATACAGTGGATATTTTGTCACAGGAATGCTGGGATGAAGACGAAGTTCTTTTGCAACAGAGAGATTTGCGTTTATTGCAGTATACCAGAAGTGAGCATTACAGAGGCTGCTGGCGTAATATTTTTGATTTGTTGCTGTTGGGATTTTCTCTGCCCGTATTTGTTTCGGTTTGCCGGGTTTTCAATTGTCAATATTTTGTAAACGGATTTAATCACAAGTTTATTATCGGATATATTCATCGGACTGATGGAGAAAAGTCCTGTTAATTTCTTCCTTAAAACCCTGTGGGAACAGGTATTTATTATGTTGCGATTTAGGAGGAAATTGAATATGGATTTTGGACAGGCTGTATTGCAGATTTTTTTGTTGTTGGTTGGCTTTGTTATGTTGATGAAGGGTGCAGACTGGTTTGTAGAGGGAAGTGCGGGTATTGCAGAAAAATTTGGTATTCCGCAGCTGGTAGTCGGTTTGACTATTGTAGCCATGGGGACCAGCGCGCCAGAAGCTGCGGTTAGTGTTTCTGCTGCGTTGAAGGGAAGCGCAGATGTTGCGGTAGGAAATGTATTGGGAAGTAATATCTTAAACATTTTGATTATTTTGGGACTTACCGGTGTGATTACTTCTGTGGCAGTACAGAAATCTACATTGGTTTATGAAATACCATATATGCTGATTATTACGTTGATTTTGTTGTTTATGGGTACGAACGGAGAGAGCATCAGCAGAGTAGAAGGTATTATATTCTGGGCGCTGTTTCTTCTGTATTTGGGATATTTGTTCCGTATGGCGAAGAACGGCAAAGAAGAGAAAAAAACGGAAGGTAAGAAGATGTGGGTATTATTCCTATCTGCTATAGTAGGCGGTGTTATCGTAGTATGGGGAAGTACTATTACGGTAGATGCGGCTACTGCAATTGCAGAAGGAGTTGGCATCAGTGAACGTTTCATTGGATTGACAGTGGTAGCGCTTGGTACTTCTCTTCCTGAGTTGGTAACTTCTGTTACTGCAGCAAGAAAGGGAAATGCGGATATTGCAATCGGAAATATCGTAGGAAGCAATATTTTCAACATTTTGTTTGTATTAGGAACCAGTGCAATTATTATTCCGTTGCCGTTTGAACCTAATTTTATTATAGACTCCATTGTTGCAATAGGCGCAGGTGTATTGCTTTGGGTTAGTGTATTTCGCAAGAAGTTATTGACCCGCCCCTGGGGTATTGTCATGTTGTTGGGGTATGCGGGATATTTTGTATATCTTTGCTTTTCATAAAAAAATAATGAAGTGTTTTTGCCCGTCATAAGGGTCAAAGGAGGAAGTATGTTAAAAAAAGCAGGAAGAGGCTTTGCGTTTTTGCTGGCCGTAATAATGATGTTTACCATGGTTGATTTTACGGCCGTGGCAGCACAGGAGGAGACATTGGGAGAAAACGTAATTGTGAATCCCGATTTTGCGCAGGAGGATGTGTCTGCATGGACTGCAGGACAGGGTGGTGCGACCATTCGTGCCGTGCAGGGTGAGGAAGAGATTGCGGACGGAATTACCACCTATGGAGAAATCAGCGGAAGAACCTCGCCTTATGATTGCTTTGCACAGGATATTACCGCTTTGGTAGAGAACGGAAAGGAATACAAGTTTACCTTTTATGCCAAGCTTTCGGAGGATTATTCGGATGCACCGGCGGAACAGAGAGAGCTTCAGTTTGCACCTTATGTGACCATTAACGGGCAAACTAACTATTTGGGTTCCTATTCGTCAGAACTTACGGGAAATGTTTCCAAAACGTTGATTCCCGGCAAGTGGACCAAGTATGCGGGCACCTTCCGTATAGATTACGATGGCGATATTGAGCAAATTGTAATTCGTTTGTTGGAGCAGGGTACCAATTACGGTCAGGGAGATTGCGTTATGGGTGATTACTATGTAACCGGTGTGTCCTTGCAGGAAATAGAGAAAGAACCCTTTGTATTACAGGATGTGCCCGAACTTAGGGATGCCGTTACAGAAGCTACACAGGAAGATTTTATCGTAGGTTGTGCAGCGACATTGGGCGAGTTGAATGATGACGGGGTAGTAGCACTAATAAGAAAACACTTCAATGCACTTACCATAGGAAATGAATTGAAGCCGGATGCTATTTTTAATTATAGTAACCAGCAGTGTCCGGGGACTACTACAGATATATTAAATGGGCAGGAAATCGTTGTGCCCATAGTGAACTTCAGCAGAGCAGAAAATATTTTGGATCAGGTTTTGGCATGGAACAAAGAGGATCCGGAAAATCCCATCAGGGTGCGCGGGCATGTATTGGTATGGCATGCACAGACACCGGAGTGGTTTTTCCACGAAGATTATGATGCATCAAAGCCTTATGTATCCAAAGAAGAAATGGATATTCGACTGGAATGGTATATTAAGACGGTCCTTGAACACTTTACGGCAGAAGGCAGCAAGTATGAAGGTCTGTTTTACGGATGGGATGTTGTGAATGAGGCGGTTAGTGACGGTACAAATACATATCGTTCCGACAACGAGAATCCTTCGGAGAGCCTCAGTGAGCCTACTCACGGAAGCAATTCCAGCTGGTGGCATGTATATCAGAGTGAAGAGTTTATTATAAATGCATTCCGTTATGCAAATAAATATGCACCTGCAGACTTGAAATTGTTTTATAATGATTATAATGAATGCGGTATCAGTAAGAGAGGCAAAATCCTGAAGCTTATCGAGGCCGTAAAATCTGCAGAGGGAACCCGTTTGGACGGTATGGGTATGCAGGGGCATTACGGTGTGAGCAGCCCGGATACCATGGCATTCATGGATGCTATGCGTGCTTATGGTGAAGCAGCAGGCTCAGTACAGGTTACCGAGTGGGACTTGAGCGCCAGCGATAAATATGACGGAACAGCAGCAACCAGACCGGATGAATATCTTCGTCAGGCAAAGAAGTATTTAGCGTTGTACAACAGTATTCAAAATTTAAGAGCAGAAGGTATCAATGTTACCGGATTTACCTTCTGGGGAACCATTGATAAGTACTCCTGGTTACAGAGTCGTTCCAATGTGGGCGGAGGAACGGACGGAACCAGAAAGCAGTGTCCGTTGTTATTTGATGATGATTGTAATGTTAAGCCTGCTTATTGGGCATTTGTAGACCGTGATTTAATAGAGACAAACGGAGTCGCACCTGAAGCAACGCCGGAGCCCACACAGGCGCCGGAAGAGGTGGTAGAGGAGGTGCCGGAAGTGACGGAGGCACCACAGCCTACGGAACCTGCGCAGGATGCAGTAAGTGATGATGCAGTTTCCGCATCAGATACACCTATTATTGTATACATTGGTGTAGGCGCGTCTGTTTTGGCGATGCTGGCCATTTTCGTCTGGATGTGGATGAATCGCGAGAAAAAAGCATAAGGTACTATTTTGAGGAAGGTAGGAAGCTTGTATGTATCAGGATAATAAGATTCTTGTAGGAATGTCGGGAGAAGAAAAAGTATATATTTACCCTAAAATGGCAAACCGCCACGGCTTGATTGCCGGTGCCACCGGTACGGGAAAGACAGTAACGCTAAAGGTATTGGCAGAATCCTTCAGTGCTGCCGGTGTACCCGTTTTTTTGGCTGATGTGAAGGGTGACTTGGCCGGAATGTGTAATCCCGGAACCATGAACAAGAATGTACAGAGTCGTGTGGAATCCATGGGATTGGATCAGTTGGGTTACAATTTTCAAGCGTATCCTACCAATTATTGGGATGTATATGCAGAGAAAGGTCTTCCTTTACGAACGACTGTTTCGGAAATGGGTCCTTTGTTGTTGAGCCGTATTCTGGGACTGAATGATACCCAGACGGCCATTATGTCGGTGCTTTTCAAGATTGCTGACGATGAAGGAATGTTGCTGTTGGATACGAAGGATTTACGTGCCATGCTACAGTATGTCGGCGAGAAGGCAAAGGAGTATTCGCTGGTATACGGCAATCTTTCCAAGCAGAGCCTGGCAGCAATTATTCGTGCCATTATTGCATTGGAGGCAGAGGGCGGAGACAAGTATTTCGGGGAGCCTGCGTTGAATATTGCGGACTGGTTTTCTACAGATTGCAACGGAAAAGGAAATATTCAGGTATTGGATTGCCAGAAACTGATTAATTATCCAAATATGTATGCAACCTTCCTTTTGTGGATGATGTCAGAATTATTTGAGACATTACCGGAAGCGGGAGACGGAGAGAAGCCCAAGATGGTATTCTTCTTTGATGAGGCACATTTGTTGTTTGACGATGCGCCCAAGGCTCTTTTGGACAAAGTAGAACAGGTGGTAAAACTTATTCGTTCCAAGGGTGTGGGTATTTACTTTATTACTCAGAATCCCAGAGATATTCCGGACGAAGTACTGGCACAGCTTGGTAATAAAGTGCAGCATGCGCTTCATGCATATACGCCGAAGGAGCAAAAAGCAGTAAAAGCTGCAGCAGAGTCTTTCCGTGAAAATCCGGAATTTAAGACCTATGATACTTTGCTGGAACTTGGAATCGGTGAGGCTTTGATATCGGTATTGGATGAGAATGGTGTACCAACAATTGTGAAAAGAGCGACCATTCTGCCTCCTCAGAGTCAGATGGGACCTATTGAAGACTGTCAAAGAGAAAGCCTGATTAAGAATAGTTTGTTGTATATTAGATATAATGAATCCTATGACAGAGATTCTGCTTATGAATTTTTGCAGAGAAGAAATGTGACTAATGCGGAGCTGGCAGCAGCAGAGGCGAAAAAGAAGCAGGAAGAAAAAGAAGAGGCTGCAAGGAAGAAGCAACAGAATCGAGTTGCGAAGAGTGTAGCGAATTCCGCAGCAGGCACCATCGGACGTGAAATCGGCAATACTGTCGGTAAGTCCGTGGGCGGAAAGTTCGGCAAGAAGCTGGGTGGCAATATAGGAGCTTCTTTGGGCAGAGGACTCTTGAGTACATTGTTTAAGTTGTAAATAAATTTTTTGTTCGGAGATGCGCGGTAATTTATGAAGAAGACCTTGCGGGAAAGATTGGCAGGCAATGAGTGTCTGGTATTTATACTTTTCACAGTAGCAGTGTTTTGGATAACAGCGTTTCTGGTTTCCACTCCTGTTCAAATATGGGAAGGCATGATTCAGATTGTGGCTTCCAGAGATGCCCTGATTACAGATTATTTTGAATTGGGGGGATATGGTGCGGCCTTTTTTAACTCCGGTCTGGTGACTTTGACAGGCACATTGGTTTTGAAAAAAGAGAAGGTGCCTTTTACCGGTCTTTCTCTTGCGGCACTGTTTATTAATGCAGGGTTTGCCTTTTTTGGAAAAAATCTGCTGAATATTATTCCGATTTTGCTGGGTACTATTTTGTATGCAAAGTTTCATCATGCCAAGTTTAGCAGATATATTTATACGGCATTGTTCGGGACCTGCTTATCACCCTTCATAACGGAGATGATATATATCCTGCCGTTTGATACGAGAGTCAATTTTTTGTTTTCCATGGGGATGGGCATATTGATTGGTTTCATCTTACCGCCTTTGTCCATGCATACAGCGTCTATGCACATGGGATATAATTTGTTTAATGTGGGATTTTCAGCAGGTATTCTGGCTTTTATTGCTACCTGTGTACTGCAATCGGTGGGTATTCAACCACAGGCGGTCTTTATTTGGAAAGAAGGATGCCCCTTGTGGTTGACCATAGGTGTTTACGGTTATTTTTTGGTAGCGTTTTTATATGGTTTGTTTTTAAACGGCTGGAAATTTCGAAGCGCACTTAAAATACTTCGACATCCGGGTCGTGCCGTTGCGGATTTTGTATTAATGGATGGACCGGGCGCTACATTTATGAATATGGCGTCGGTAGGTTTGATTTCGGTCACTTATATTTTACTGATTGGCGGGGATTTGTCCGGACCGGTATGGGGAACCATACTGACAGCTTTTGGCTTTGCGGCATTCGGAGCCCATTTGAAGAATTTCACGCCGGTACTTCTGGGTGTATATTTATCTACGTTTTTAAATATTTTTGATCCGACAACGCCGGCTATTCAACTGGCGGCAATTTTCGGTGTGGGCTTAGCGCCTATAGCCGGTCAGTTCGGCGTTCTGGCGGGAATCGTGGCGGGTGCCTTACATGTGGCAATTGTTACCTGTACCAATAACCTATATGGCGGTTTGAATTTATATAATAACGGTTTCAGCTGCGGATGGGTGGCGATTATCATGGTTCCGTTTGTGGAAAGCTTTATCGCCCGTTTTGAAGTGCATCCCAGAAAAAAGATCTTTTCCAAAAAGAGTATGAGTGAGAAGGAGAAAATGAACAGTGATACATGAGGAAAAAAAGTTAGGTAAAATAGTGGAAGAATTGACAATGTTCTTTTTCAGCGTGGGCGGAAACCATATTTCTTCTAAAATCGAGAGAGAAGGTCATCAGGTAGTGATTTCTTTTGAAAGTGATTATGCTCCGGAATACAGGGGGAATTTGGAATCTCTGCAGAAGTATTTAAATGAGCCGCGTAACGAGGGCATGGAGGATATTTATTGGGAATTAGCGGGTTCCGGAGACCCCGGAGAAGGCAGTCAGCTGTTGTTAATCGGTGTGATGATTGATAAGGCTGAGGTGCACATTGAAGAGGATACTGTAAGATTGAAATTATATAAAGAGATGATGAGCTAAAAAGAAAAGCCTTTACCGGCAGAGCTTCGCAGAAACGAAACTTACTCGGTGAGGGCTTTTTTACGTAGTTTTAATATACAAATCAGGGCGATGACAAACATAATTGTCATAAACCAGGGATATAAGGTAATGCTGATTCGGCGTGCTGCCAGTCCGAATATAAAGGGGATTCCCATGTATGCTACATAGGACATGGCCATTTCG
Organism: Acetatifactor sp.; assembly: GCA_045533725.1. GTDB lineage: Bacteria > Bacillota > Clostridia > Lachnospirales > Lachnospiraceae > Acetatifactor. Next base: position 30,520 of record JAZSII010000148.1, read on the forward strand.
GCGCCAATCACGGATTGGGAGATTTTTTTGCCGAAAATAGCAGGTGTTAAGTGGGTCAGGTTGGGGAAAATAGGACCGATTCCAAAACCCATGAGACACAATCCCACTGCGGCGAAAATACCCGGAAGGGGAAGTAAAATAATCACGGTAGCGATTCCGCAAATACCAATTCCCGTGCAGGTCAGGCACCAGGAGTTTAACTTGTTTGCCAAAACACCGGAAAGGAAACGTCCCAAAGTAAAGCCGATATAGTAGAGCATAATCAGGGATGCGGCTTGGTC
>JAZSII010000277.1:0-2191 GCA_045533725.1 Acetatifactor sp.
ACTACAGACTTCACTCCGGCAGGAGCGACTAAGGTGGCGACCGAGCCGTACACCCTTACGGCCAATGCTAATGGAAATGCTTTCCTTTATGGTACTTTCGCTGTGGGAGCAACGGTAAGTGTGAGCGCTAGCAATATAGGAATCGTAAGTCACACCTTCGCCAGTGCCACAGAGGCTTGCGTGAGTTATGCACTGGATGCTATATTAAAGTACTTTTCCATATCTGCAGAGAAATATGTAACCTTCTCTCCAGGTAACTTGCAGTATCATCCTGCTAATAACGAGTGGCGTTTTGCTCCAAGTCAATTGGATTATATAGGCGATGCAAACACCAATATCTCTGCCACATACAATGGTTGGGTTGATTTGTTCGGTTGGAGCACTACAAACCATTATAATTTTGGCGTAAGTACTTCTACGGGAGTTGAAGATTATGATGCTTTTTTTATTGATTGGGGTACAAATACGATTGGCTCTGATGCTTCCAACACATGGCGCACCTTGTTAAGGGAAGAGTGGAGTTATCTTTTAAATACTCGTACCAACGCAAATTCCCTACAAGGTGTTGCACAGGTCAATGGCGTGAATGGTCTTATATTGTTGCCAGATAATTGGGAATGCCCCACAGGTGTTACTTTCAAATCAGGCTTCCATAGTGAAGATAGTGTAGAAGCTTATGACCTATATCAAACTATTACTGCTGAGCAATGGTCAAAATTAGAAGCCGCAGGTGCTGTCTTTCTTCCTGCTGCGGGCTACCGCTCCAATGGCTCCGAGGTGAACAACGTGCAGCAATTGGGTCGCTATTGGGCTGCCGATCGGTATGATTTCAGATATTCGTACTACCTCTACACCCACTCGAACAAAGCGGATCTGCACTATGAATATCGTAGCAGAGGTCTTTCAGTCCGCCTTGTAAAAGATTTGCAGTAAAGAACTATATCAGGGCAGGAAGAGGGTGACACCTCTCCTGCTCACTAACCTCCCAAGCCGAGCAGAAGTCCCCACACCCACAGATATGGCCATAGAAAAATCGGGGGGGGGCAACGGAAACTAAAATAAAGTTCGGACACAAAAAAGAACAGATACCCGTCGCACTCCAGAATTGGATTGAAAACAAACTCTACTGCACACAGGAATCTCCATCAAAACCCTCGCAAAACACATCGGGATCAACAGCAACTATCTCTCTTTTTACTTCAACCACGTACTGGGAGCAAACTTTCATCAATGGCTCTATACCCTTCGTATCGAAGAAGCCAAGCGGATCATTCTCCACAATCCGGGCGTAAAGATATCCGAAGTCGCTTCTGCTGTCGGAATACCTGTCATCTACAACTTCTCCCGCTGGTTCAAGTCCATCACCGGAATGACAGCAGTCACCTGGCGTAATATGTGCCGTGCTGAAATTGCAGAAAAATCTGAAAAAATCGTGAAATTGTGGAAGATTCGGATATGATGCATTAAAATTTTGGGACCAATTTGGAGCCAAAACGAAAAAATCGCCCTCTCAGATGTCTGAGAGGGCGATTGGTGTGATTTGGTTGGGATTCGGCAAAATCGCGCACTTTCCGGCAGAATAGGGTATTTTACTGGGCCTAATAATGTTGTATAACATATTGATAATAAAGTAGATAAGTTGTTTTGATTTGAATGTACTATCCGTAAACTTACGGAATCCTTTTGAGAGAATTTTAATAGATGTTGTGCAAATGTTGTCCAAGTTTTGAGAAAAACACATACCTTTGTGGAAACTAAAATGAAGGAGTATGACCATAAGATTTGAACTCAGGACAACAAAGAGGACTAAAGGTGCCGAGATGGTTCCTTTGCACATAAGCGTATCAGATGGAAGATCATTCCGGCAGAGGCAGGTTACCGGCATAATGATAAATCCGGAATATTGGGATGTCAAGGCCGGTGACTTAAAGAAGAGGATCCTTATTAATGAAGAGGTCAAGCAGAAACTTATAAAAGATCTTGGTGATCTTAAGTCATATATCCACAAGAAGTATTCTGATGATAAAGAAGCAGGGAAAGTAAAAGACAACTGGCTTGAAAAGGCTTTGAAGGATTATGATCCCGAAGCGAAGGAGGTGGCTCCTAAAAAGAAACTGCCCTCTTTTGATGAACTCTATGATCAGTTCCTTTCAGTAAGAGATTTAGGCGAAGGCCGTCGTCGCCATTATGA
>JAZSII010000001.1:0-4622 GCA_045533725.1 Acetatifactor sp.
GGAGTGCCGTTCTTTCCCATGATACCGACCAATACCTTGTGAAGATTGGTGGTTCCCTTGTGATAGGTGCCGGAGGGTTTTTTGTATATATAATCAATGGATTTGGTTTCGGTATCGAGAACATAGCCTAACTGCATGCGAAACTTTTCTCTATTCTGAATGAAAAGGTGTTTTTTCTGTTTCCTCTTAACAACGGTATAGTAGAGGAAACCGGCGAGGATGGCAAGGATACAAAGAATAACTGCTTTTGAGTCAAAGTTCGCCCAAGCACCAAACAGAATGAAAACAGCAATTGTACAGGCTGCAACAAGGTATCCCAAGGATGTATTGGCAGTTCGGTCCAGTGTGGATCTGAACTTTTTAAACTGGTCAGGTGCTATAGAGCGTTCTTCATGATTCGCATCAGCCATCCTTTTCTCTACATCAATATGTGACACCTCTACCGGAGTTTGCAAGGTGAAGAGTTCTTTGTGAGCTGCAATAATCACCAAAATCAGGTAGACAACACACATTAAAATGATAAGTACACACATATAATATAAACCTCCATATTTGGGGAAATCGCTTGGTTTCAAGCCGGTGTTTTGATAAGATTTATTATATCATAGTGTGAAATCATGTAAATAGAATAATAATGCACTATAGATTGAAAAACATGTATTTTGCAAGAGGGATTACTATGGTGAAAAGAAAAAAGAAGATTATTATCAGTTGCATAGTGTTAGTGATACTGTTGGTCTTTGTTTTGGTGCAGAACAACTGGCTGGAAGTATCACATTATGCCTACAAGTCCGCTGAGGTTCCGCAGGGATTTGTGGGTTATCGTATTGTGCAGATCTCGGATTTGCATAATGCGACCTTTGGTGCAGAGAATGAAAGGCTCCTTAACAAAATTCGGGAGCTGGAGCCGGATATGGTGGTCCTGACGGGAGATTTGGTGGATTCAAGTCGGACAAATATTGAGGTGGCAGTTGCCTTTGCAGAAAAGGTGGCAGCAGACTATCCTACCTACTATGTGACCGGTAATCATGAGATCTGGCTGGAAGAAAGTGACCGCATGGCTCTTTTGGAAGGTCTGGAGAGTGCCGGTGTAATTTGCCTAACGAATGAGGTAGTGGAGATTGAGCGTAACGGCAGTAGGATTACTTTAATCGGACTTAATGATGAGAGTTTAAACGGGTTCGCCCTCCCGCAATTGTTGGCAGAGAGGTCTTCCGATGAATTCCAAATATTACTTGCTCACGAGCCACAGTACATAGAAGGTTACAGTAAATACGGCGTGGATTTGGTACTTAGCGGACATGCCCATGGCGGGCAGGTTCGGGTGCCTTTTGTGGGTGTCGGTCTGGTGGCACCGGGGCAGGGCCTTTTTCCCAAGTATACTGAAGGGGTTCATGTGGTAAACGATACCACCATGATTATCAGCAGAGGCTTGGGAAACAGTGTTGTACCCGTGAGGGTATTTAACCGGCCTGAGATTGTATGCGTGGAGCTTGGGAGGTAAATCAATCAAGCATCCTCACCCCCCGCTATTTAACTCATAAACTTTATCACATACCTCGTCAATATATTTTCTGTCATGAGAAATGCTGATAACTGCTCCGGGAAATTCCCGGAGCAGTTTGCTTTTTTATAAGCCCATATAAAAGATTAGCAAGGCTAAACTGCAAGATAGTATCGTTTGGAAACTGTTGCAACATTTCTCTGTGGCAGGCTATTTTTTCTGCTGTACTAAGCGTATTCACGCTTTGGAAAAAAGCTTCACGTTCGGCGGTAGTACATTCTTTGGCATAGCCCATAAGATTATCAATGGTTGTTTCAAACAGTTCTGCGATAACCGGAAGCATGAGAATATCCGGATAGGTTGCTCCGGTCTTCCAGCGGCTGACGGTTTGTGAGGAGACACCCAATTCATATGCAAGCTGTTCCTGAGTATATCCCTTCTTTAATCGGTATTCTTTAATGTTTTCGCCTAAATATATCATAGTTTTCGGTTCCTTTCATTTGTCATCTAAGAATATCATACCAATACATTTCCAATAAGAACATAACATGTTTTAAGAAAAATGTACGTGAAATAATATCGCGATAGTCCCAATTGGCATGGTTTCAAGGCTCCTTGTTTCTTGATGGTACTGTATTGCCTGTTCCTTTGCAGCACTTGGTCTTTTGTTTCCGGCGGTTGGTGGGTATAGTAGGAAGCTGAGAATCTGGGGAGGATTGTGAGAGCGGACGAAAAGGCGGATTTTGGGGAGATGGACCGCTGAGAATTGCGAATTAAGTGTGTAGAGACCATTGAATGATAGCGGTGGCGGAACCTGAGAAGCCATATGGAAGAGAATAGAATATAGGAAGCAGTATGAGCACAACATAAGAGAAAATAGCTGGGATAAACCGTCACATTATGTTATAATATAAATTAAGGGTTTTAGAAGGTATATGTGGGCTGACACGGAGCGGTCCGTTATGAAAAAACAAAAGAAAAACAAAGTAAATTAAGTAAAAAACGGAGGAAAAAAGATGGCAGAAAACAGATTGATTGGTGGTTACCCGGTGATTGGCATTCGTCCGACAATTGACGGACGGAGGGGACCTTTGAAGGTGCGGGAGTCCTTGGAAAAGCAAACCATGGATATGGCAAAGGCAGCAAAGGAATTATTCGAAACGAACATTAAGTATTCCAACGGAGAGCCTGTGAAGGTTGTGATTGCAGATACTACCATAGGACGTGTTGCGGAGGCGGCAGCCTGTGAAGAAAAGTTCAGGAGAGAAAATGTTGCGATTACCTTGACGGTAACTCCCTGCTGGTGTTATGGCTCTGAAACAATGGATATGGATCCTACTACCATAAAGGGTGTTTGGGGATTAAATGCAACCGAAAGACCGGGGGCAGTGTATTTGGCCAGTGTGCTTGCAACCCATGCACAAAAGGGATTGCCGGCCTTTGGTATTTACGGACATGATGTGGTAGATGCAGATGATACTACCATTGGCGAGGATATTCGGGAGAAATTACTGCGATTTGCCCGCGCAGCAGTTGCAGTTGCCACCATGAGAGGCAAGTCTTATCTGCAAATCGGTTCCATTTGTATGGGTATTGGTGGTTCTATTATTGATTCGGACTTTCTGGAATCCTACTTGGGACTGCGAGTGGAATCCGTGGATGAGGTGGAAATCATCCGCCGCATGGAGAAGGGCATTTATAATGAAGCAGAAATGCAGAAAGCACTGAAATGGGCAAAGGAAAAGTGTATTATCGGCTTTGATAAGAATCCGGACTTTATCAGGGATGATGAGAAGGAGATGGAAAAGCAGTTTGAATTTGCAGTGCAGATGGCAGTTATTATTAAGGATTTGATGAATGGTAATCAGACCCTGCCGGAGGGCTTTGAGGAAGAAATGGTGGGTCACAATGCTATTGCTGCCGGTTTCCAGGGTCAGCGTCAGTGGACGGACTTCTATCCAAACGGAGATTTTGCTGAGGCAATACTGAATACCTCCTTTGATTGGAATGGTGCAAGAGAGCCTTATATTCTGGCTACGGAAAATGATGTGCTCAACGGTATCAGTATGTTATTTATGAAGCTTCTGACCAACCGTGCACAGATGTTTGCAGATGTAAGAACCTATTGGAGCGGAGATTCTATAAAGCGTGTAACCGGTTATGAAATAGAGGGAAAGGCCAAAGACTCAGACGGTGTCATTCATTTGATTAATTCCGGCGCATGTTGTTTGGATGCCAACGGAGAGGCAAAGGATGAAAACGGTAATGCGGTAATGAAGCCCTGGTATGAAGTGACACGGGAAGATCAGGATGCTATTATGGCAAATACTACATGGAATGCAGCAGACAAGGGTTATTTCCGAGGTGGCGGCTATTCTTCCAGATTTGAAACCAAAGCCCAGATGCCGGCTACCATGATTCGTCTGAATTTGGTAAAGGGCTTGGGTCCTGTTATGCAGATTGCGGAAGGCTGGACGGTAGGGCTTCCGGCAGAGGTATCCGATACCCTGTGGAAGAGAACGGACTATACCTGGCCTTGTACCTGGTTTGCACCCAGATGCGACGGCAAGGAGGGTTCACCGTTTAAGACTGCTTATGATGTTATGAACAATTGGGGCGCAAATCACGGAGCCATTTCCTACGGACATATTGGTGCGGATATTATCACATTGTGCTCTATCTTAAGAATTCCGGTATGTATGCATAATGTACCTGCAGAGGATATTTTCAGACCGAAGGTATGGGATTCCTTCGGCATGGATAAAGAAGCTGCGGATTACCGTGCATGTGCAGCATACGGTCCCATGTATAAAAAATAACGGAACGCTTAAATTAAATTGCAAAGGAGAGGTTACACATGGAAGAGTTGGCCTACAGACAAATACATCTGGATTTTCATACTTCCCCGGCCATACCGGAGGTGGGGGCGGATTTTAATCCGACAGAGTTTGCAAATACCTTAAAAAAAGCCGGTGTGCAGTCCATTAATATTTTTTCAAAATGTCACCACGGCATGTGTTATTATCCTACCAAGGTGGGCAAGGTCCATCCGGGACTGAAAAAGGACCTTTTGGGCGAAATGCTTACAGCACTTCATGCGCAAGGAATACAAGCGCCC
>JAZSII010000169.1:0-2307 GCA_045533725.1 Acetatifactor sp.
ACGGCTATTTCATAATATTTCATTGCTTCTGCATAGTCCAATTCCACACCGTAACCATGCTCATACATGTAGCCAAGGTTTGACATTGCATTACTGGAGCCAAGTTCCATACCTAATTCATAATACGAGACCGCCTTCTCATAATCACATTCCACACCCAGGGCATGATGATAGATGTAACCCAGCTCAAATGCTGATTCTCCGTCTCCAAGCGCTATTGCTTTCTCAAAGCACAGAATCGCCTTGTCCGGGTTATATTCTTCATCCTCTTCATCAGAATAGGTTAATCCCAAATCGTAATATTCATCCGCAGTCAAACCTTCTTCAATCAGGGGTTCCTCTTCGACTGCTTCCGGCTCCTTTGTAGCTTCTTCATCTCCGGCAGCACCTGCATCCACTACCTCATTGCCACCTTCCTCTTCTTCATCGTCCTCTTGCTCTTCAGCCACTTCCCCTGCAAATTTCTTAACACGCTTATCTTCATCGTCCGCTTCTTCTCTGCTTTCCTTCTTGGAGTCCGATGAACTGTCCCCACAACCTGCAAGGGGAACCGCTACCACGCTGATACACAACAACATTGTCAGTAATTTCTTTTTCATGTTTTTCTCCTCTTTTGCATAAATAAATATTTTACAACAATGAATTCATTCTACCTCAACCTCTCTCGAATAGTCAACTCACGCATCCCTTTTTATTGGTCAATCCCTTTCACTTTCTCATTATTTCTTACAAATCTCTTACAAATAATTACAAGAAACTTAATCCTTTTCTCCCCCTATTGCCTACTGTCTTTTCCGTCTGTTATGTTGAAAACAGAAAGATATTCAAGGAGGAATTACTATGAAAAAATTCAGAAATTGCTTACTTATCATATTACTTACTTTTCACCTCTGTGCCTGTGGCTCACAGCCTCTTCCCGGACAACCTACGCCCTCTCCCCAAGCGGGAGCGAGCCTTCCCGGGCAGAGCACAGGCATTTCAAACTATTCCGGTTTTGACATGAGCGAAACACCTTTGGTGGTAGAACGCTACCTTCCCCTGTTTCTCCCGGAAGAACCCGCAGAGTATGTAAGCCGCCAGCTTCTCACGGATACCTATGGCAGTATTCTTTATCTTTTTGCCGTTTATACCTATGTAGAGGCTGATCCTACCTATACGCTCTACACCTTTGATACCAACACCTTGGAAACCAAAGGGATACCTTATCATTTTGAAGTACCGGAGGGTGCCGCTTACTCGGTGGACTCCATGGACGTCATTGATGAACTGACTCTGTCCTTTCATCTGAGCATAACCCTCCCCGAAGAAGAAGGAGCTACCACCTATTTGTATCAGGGCACTCCCGCAGGGGAATGTTTGCTTTTGACCGATACATTACCGGATACTTCTGCCTATCCCTGGAACGCTCCTTGGGGCACGGACTTGGTATTTGATCTTCCTCAGACAGGCACTTATGTGGTTAAAACAGACAGTAATTCTGCAGGGTGTCAAATCTCCCTATTCAACAAGGATACTTTAAGCAGTCAGGCACTTACCACACTGCCCACACAATGCCTCGCTCTCTGCGGCGGGACGAACAACACCATATACTATTCAAACTCCCAATATATTGTCCAATATGACATGTCCGCAGAAACCGGGATCTGCTTGGCATCGTTAAGTGATTGCGGTATCTTAGGAAATTCTTTCTGCCATCTGCTTCGAACCGATGCGGGACAACTGGTCTATGTAGTACTTCGTGGCCACACTCCGGGCATTTATCTCTTGGCAGAGTCTGACCATGTAGCAAACACTGCTGCCTCCACCCTTCATATGGTAAATCTGTCAGATGCTTACGGCAGTCAATATGCTGTTTCCATGGCCTCCCTTCTGTCCACCCGCTCCGCACATCTGGATATTCAGGTGGAAACTGCCGCAAGTACCGCCGACCGCGAAGGCATGCGCGACCGCATTATCGCCGAAATGATATCCGGCAAAGGCCCTGACCTTTTATTGGTTTCCACTGCCGACTTTCAGATTTTGGCAGAAAAAGGCCTGCTTTTAGACATTACTTCCGCCATTGAAAAGGATACCCGACAGGCAATGTTTGGAAGTGTTCTGGATTTAGGGTCTGTGAACAACACGCTTTATGCCCTTCCTCAAGATCTCAGCTACCACACACTGGTCACATCCAACGCGGTATGGGCAGAGGACAACTGGACATCGGAGGATGTGACAGTACTGTTAGAAAAAACCGAAAATTCGGAAAATCCCATTCTTTTCTTTGGTCGAAAAGCTACTTCCTCAGAACTGCTGAGTAAAATTTTG
>JAZSII010000237.1:0-2900 GCA_045533725.1 Acetatifactor sp.
TACTACGTCGAAGATAACGGCAAGTAATAATACCACATCTTCAACTACCTTCTCAATGCCCTGGCCGACACCCATAAGTGACATACCTAAGTTGATAACACCCATAAGTACCGCACCAATGATAACGCCAGGTACTGTACCGGTTCCACCGTAAGCGGAAGCACCACCGATGAAGCAGGAGCCGATAGCATCCATTTCATAGTTCTGTCCATATGTAGGCTGTGCTGAAGTCAAACGGGCGATTGTAACCATACCTGCAAGTGCGGATAAGAATCCCATATTTAAATATGCAAGGAAATATACTTTATTAGTGTTGATACCGGAAAGTTTAGTTGCTTTTTCGTTACCACCTACTGCATAGAAATAACGGCCGGTTACTGTATTGGAAGTAATATAACCATATACAAGAACAACAATCATTACCCAAATAAGTACTGTAGGAATACCCTTATGCATTGCCAATGCGAATGATAATGCAAGAATAACAATTGCGATTAAAAGTGTTTTAACCAACATTCCTGCAAATCCTTCTACTTCATATCCCTTCTTTGTCTTATCGATTCTGTTCTTGAACTGAAGAAGCACGAAAATTACTGCTGCTGCAATACCGGCTACGATACAGGTAATATTAAGTGTAGTGCCTCCAAAGAAGTCATTAATATAACAGTTTGCACCACCACCAAATAAGTTAACAAAAGCTTCCTGATCCTTAATGGATACTGTCATACCATCGAGAACTACGTTACTCAAACCTCTGAATGCAAGCATTCCGGCAAGTGTTACGATAAACGGCGGGATACGTACATATGCAATCCAGAATCCCTGGAACGCACCAATTGCGATACCAACCAAAATCATAATCAAAATGGCCAGATACATGTTCATTCCCTTATTCATCATAAGAACTGCACCAATGGCACCTGTAAAACATACAACCGAACCAACTGAAAGGTCGATGTTACCACCGGTTAAAATACAGAGCAACATACCTGTTGCCAAAATAAATACGTATGCATTCTGTGAAATCAAACTACTGATATTCATCGGCATAAGGAGCGTTCCTCCTGTACGCCATGCAAAAAATGCGGTTACAATGACCAAAACAAGAATCATTGTATATTTTTTAATTAATTCTAATGTTTTTGTCTTATTCATGATTATTCTCCTTTGCTATCAGCCTGTAAAATTCGTGACATAATCAGTTCCTGTGTCGCTTCTTTACCACTGAGTTCTCCCACCATCTTTCCTTCGTTCATGACGTAAATTCTGTCACACATACCAAGGATTTCCGGCATTTCGGAAGAAATCATAATTACTGATTTGCCTTCAGCTACCAACTGATTGATAATGCAGTAAATCTCGTATTTCGCACCTACGTCAATACCTCTTGTAGGTTCATCCAAAATCAATACATCCGGATTTGCAAACATCCATTTTGCAAGAAGAACTTTCTGCTGGTTACCACCACTTAAATTTCCGACATTCTGTTCTACTGTAGGACATTTGGTTCCCAATTTGTTCTTGTATTCTACAGCTACCGCATATTCCTTATCTTTATCGATAATTCCGTGTTTACTTACTTCATCCAAATTAGCAAGGGTAGTATTAATCTTAATCGGATTGCTCAAAATCAATCCATTTCCTTTTCTATCCTCTGTAACATAAGCCAACTTGTGGTCGATTGCATCCTGTACAGAGTCAAGCACTACTTCTTTACCATTCAGGAAAATCTGACCACTTATGCTTTCGCCGTAACTCTTACCAAACAAACTCATTGCAAGTTCTGTACGTCCGGCACCCATAAGTCCTGCAATACCAAGAACTTCACCTTTTCTTACATGAATACTTACGTCATCAACAACTTTTCGTTCAGAGTATAACGGATGATAAACATTCCAGTTCTTAACTTCCATCATGACATCGCCAATATTACTCTCACGTTTTGGGAAACGGTCAGCAATTTCACGTCCAACCATTCCTTTAATAATACGTGGTTCGGAGATATCGTCTTTTGTCTTATCAAGTGTCTCAATTGTAGCACCGTCACGGATAACCGTAATCTTATCTGCTACATAAGAAACCTCGTTCAATTTGTGTGAAATAATAATGGATGTTAAGCCATCTTTTTTAAACTGAAGTAAGAGCTCTAAAAGAGCCTTGGAATCATCTTCATTTAAAGAAGCTGTCGGCTCATCCAAAATTAATAACTTAGCATTCTTAGCAAGCGCCTTGGCAATTTCTACAAGCTGCTGCTTACCAACACCTATATCTTTAATCAGGGTTCTGTGTGATTCCTTAAGACCTACTGTCTTTAAGTACTTTGTTGCCAGTTCCCCTGTTTCATTCCAATTAATTTTAAACTTTGATCCTCTTTCATTTCCGAGGAACATATTTTCACCTATCGTCATGTAAGGTACTAACGCCAATTCCTGATGAATAATAACGATACCTTTTGCTTCACTATCCTTAATCTTATCAAACTGACAAATCTCACCGTCATAGATAATATCACCTTCGTAAGAACCGTATGGATAAATACCACTTAAAACATTCATCAGAGTGGATTTACCGGCACCGTTCTCACCTACAAGTGCATGGATTTCTCCTTCTTCCACTTGGAGATTTACATTATCCAGTGCTTTGACGCCAGGGAATGTTTTGGTTATATTTTTCATTTCCAGTAATATCTTGGCCAATTTTAAACCTCCCATTCTGCTCTCTACAATATCTAATCAATACATTTTCATTTTCAATAATACAGGCGGGATATATCCCGCCTGTAAAAATACAGCTTACTGTATAGGTTTTGAATTACTGTAACTGATCTTCTGTATAGTATCCAGATTCAATTAATAATTCTTTGTAGTTGTCGATGTCAGCGAATACAGGCTCGCAAAGGA
>JAZSII010000143.1:0-5708 GCA_045533725.1 Acetatifactor sp.
GGTGAGAAGGTAGTCTACGGACAGACTGCCAGCAATCATCATATTGGATATTTGCCGGATGTACCGGAGTTTTATTCTTTCATGAATGCATCGGAGTATCTGGGGTTTTGCGGAGAGATAACCGGTATGAATTCGAAAGAGATCAAGTCTCGCAGTGCAGAGCTATTAAAATTAGTAGGTCTGGAAGGGGAAAAGCATCGTATTAAGGGCTTTTCCAGAGGTATGAAACAACGCTTAGGTATTGCACAGGCATTACTTAACAGCCCTAAATTATTGATTTGTGATGAACCCACCTCTGCTTTGGATCCGGTGGGACGTAAGGAAATTTTGGATATTTTGCAGCAGGTAAAGGAACAGACAACGGTGTTGTTTTCCACCCATATTTTGTCCGATGTGGAAAGGATTTGCACGGATATTGCGTTCCTAAAGGATGGAAAGATTGCTGTGCAGGGAAAATTATCCGAAGTGCGTGGCAAAAACCGTACGGAGGAATATGTGTTAGAGACTGTTTGCGAGGAAGACGCAAAGAAGCTTTTGGCGAAATTCCCTATGATAAAGTCCATCGGCCAAACCCAGCTTACGTTTAGCGGAAGCGAGGAACTTTTGTTCCAAGTGCTTGGCTTTTTGACAGAGCAAAAAATTCCGGTTTTAAAGGTGGAGCGTCAGGAGCCTACTTTGGAATCCATGTTTATGGAGGTGCTGGAAGGATGAGGACATTGATAGCTTTTATAAAGAAGGAATGGATGGAACAAATTCGCAGTAGCAGACTGGTAATTTTAGGGCTTCTGTTTTTGGTATTTGGTATTATGAACCCGGCTATAGCCAAACTTACTCCATGGATGATGGAGATGCTGGCAGAAACCATGGAAGAAGCGGGACTTGCAGTAGTAGAAGTTAAGGTGGATGCACTGACTTCCTGGACCCAGTTTTATAAGAATGTGCCCATGGCACTCATTGCCTTTGTGCTTTTACAAAGCAATATTTTTACCAAGGAATATCAGTCCGGAACTTTGACTCTGGCGCTGACAAAAGGTCTGGAGCGTTATAAGGTTGTAGTAGCCAAGACCATTGTCTTAATCATGACTTGGACGGTCGGATATTGGTTGTGTTATGGAGTAACTTATGCATATAATGCCTACTTCTGGGATAACGGCATTGCTCAAAATCTTGCCTTTGCAGCAATATGCTGGTGGCTGGTAGGCGTTTGGGTGATTGCACTGATGGTACTCTTTTCGGTATTGGGTAGCAGTAATTCCACAGTACTTTTGGGTACCGGCGGCGTATTTTTCGCAGTGTATATGGCGAGTCTGGTTCCGAAGGTTGCGACTTTCATGCCAACGAAGTTGATGGATGGAGTGTCCTTACTTATGGGTGCTACTGCACCTGCGGATTATACGAAGGCGTTGATAACGGCAGGAACTACCATGGTTGTATGTTTTGTAATCAGCATCCCTGTATTTAACAAAAAAGGATTATAAAAAATTGGACATCCCCCGGCCCGGAGCCCTATATACCCTAATGAGGTAACCCTGAATGACGTCAGCACTTAATGAGGTTCTAAGCCGAACTGGTTCGGCCCGAATTTAGTGCTGTTACGTCGTTCATAAGCGAAAGCGGGTCCGAATAGGGTATATAGGGCTCCGGACCGGGGGATATATTATTAGACCAAAAATCACTTGCAATAATTCATCGGGTATGCTACCATACCCTTGCATAAAAGAATATAGAAAACATTGTAGGTGTCCAATAGATTTGCAATACAAGTCTGATTGGGTGAAAAGGGAAGCAGGTGGAAGTCCTGCACGAACTCGTCGCTGTAAGAGAGGAGCTGTTTTTCCACAGAAGACAACAGGCAGGTGCAGAAAGTAGCGAAAATGTTGCATCAGGCATGAAATGTTGGTATGTGAAAGTCACTGGGGGATAATTCCCGGGAAGATGAAAAGCAGTGTGGATACTTAAGTCAGAAGACCTGCCTATGATGGTACGTAAAAGACCACGAGTAACTGGTTAGTACATAATTGTATCGGAAAGATTATCGGTTCCGGTACAAGGTGGGCGTTCTCTTGAATGCCTGCTTTATTAAGGTGCGCGAAATTATCAGATGGCGCAGGTATTAATAATATGTATGTGTAACCCCTTGCTATTGGCAGGGGGTATTTTTATACCTTTTTGTGCAAAAATATTCCCAAGAGAGCTAACTGAATCACGGCCGGATAAGTTGCTTTCAGAGGAGAAAAAGAAGGAGAAAAAAATGACACAGGAAAAAAAGAAATTCAACAAAAAAGCCCTATTTGGGGTTATTGCGCTGATTGCACTTGTAGCAATTTTTGCGGTAGCCTACTTTGTATTCAGGGAAAAGCCCGTAGAGGGTAGCAAGAGTATCACGATTGAGGTGGTGGGAAAAGAAGGAAATTCCACTATGTATGAGGTTCATACGGATGCTGAATTTTTAAGTCAGGCAATGGAAGAAGCAGAAGGACTGGAGTTTAGCGGATCTGAGAGTCAGTATGGACTTACCTTGGAAGTAATTAATGGAGAGACTACGGACTTTAATAATGGTTCTTATTGGGGCATCTATGTAAACGGAGAATACGGAAATTATGGCGTGGATAGTCAACCGGTTATTGACGGAGATGCTTATAAACTGGTATACGAAGTGTATACGGTAGAGTAGGAACGCATGTATAGGAAGTACAATATATGACAACGTCAAAAAAACTTAAGGTGACAATTAAAGATATTACTTTGATAGGCATGATGGTGGCCGTCATTGAAGTCTGTAAGGTAACCCTTGCGGGGCTGCCCAATATTGAACTGACCAGCTTTTGGATTATCATGTTTACCTTATTCTTTGGTTGGAAGATTTTGTTTGTTATTCCGGTATTCATTTGCATCGAAGGTGCCATGTACGGTCCCCATTTATGGTGGATTATGTATTTATACGCATGGCCGCTACTTGCGCTGGTTACTTGGATTTTCAGAAAAGAGAAATCAGTGTGGTTTTGGAGCATTTTATCCGGAGTTTTCGGCCTGATGTTCGGTTTCCTCTGTTCCTTTCCATACGTAGTAATTGGTGCCGTAGACGGAGGACTTCGAAACGGACTTTATGCAGGGTTTGCTTACTGGATCGCCGGAATTCCCTTTGACATTATGCATTGCATCGGGAATTTTGCACTGATGCTGGTATTGTATGTACCAATCCGGGAAGCCATGAAAAAAACAAGGAACATATTGTTATAAAGTTCTGTCAAATAAAGTCGACATTCCTCACTTCTTGTGTTACAGTTATATTGTAGTCTGCTCATGGCGGACGACGAATGGCACTGTAACACAGAAGTCAAAGGAGACTTGCGTTATGATGATACAATCACAGGAGATACAGCTGAAGAATGGTCAGACCTGTACACTGAGAAGCCCAAGAAAAGAAGATGCGGAAGCGTTGGTGCAGTATTTGAAGGTAACAGCCGGAGAAACAGACTTTTTGCTTCGTAGTGCAGAAGAAATCACTTCCACTACAGAGGAAGAAGAAATTTTCATCCGTGGTATTAACAATGCCACAGACAGTCTGAAAATCGTGGCAGAGGTAGACGGAGAGATTGCCGGAAGAGTTTGTTATTCTGCGGTAGGAGACCGTATGCGTAACAAGCACCGTATGCAGCTGTCTATTGCGGTATACAAACGTTTCTGGGGATGCGGCGTAGGGACTGCGCTGATGAAGCTCCTTTTGGAGAAAGCAAAGGAGTTTGGTTTTGAGCGCGCAGAATTAGAGGTAGTAAGCCGCAATTGGCGTGCCATTACCTTGTATAAGAAGTTGGGCTTCGAGCAGGTAGGTTGTATTCCCCGTGCCATGAAATACGAAGACGGAAGTTATGATAGTTTAATTATGATGGTGAAAGAACTGTAGGAGCTTTAAAAGCAAATTCTTTGCGAGAGAATGGAGAAGAAGATGGCGAATTCGTATCGTTATTTTGAAAATCGTGAATGTAAATATTTTCCATGCCATGAAACAGACAATATTAATTGTCTGTTTTGTTATTGTCCGCTATATCCCAAAGAGCATTGCCCCGGTAATTACAAATATATAGAAGTAAGAGGCAAAAAGATAAAAGAGTGTTCGGATTGTACGTTTCCTCATAAAGAAGAAAATTATGAGGTGATTATGAAGTTTCTGGAAAGTAGTTGCTGAAAAGATAGTTGTGAAGTAGTGACGATTTATAGTGTGTATTGATTATTAGGAGGTGCCCGTATGAAATTACCGAAAATGATTTTGTTTGACTATGGTCAGACATTGGTGAATGAAACCTGGCTTGGCGGAGAAGTGGGTACGGCAGCAGTCATGCAGTATGCCACAAAGAATAAGCACAATCTTACGCCGGCACAGGTGCAGGCAGAGGCAGATGTCATCAATAAAGAGCTGGGACGTTTTGACCCGACCATGAGACATTTGGCTTGGATAGAAGTGCCTAATTGTATGTTCAGCCCTTATTTGTATGAATCCATGGGAATAGAGATTCCATTATCTCATAAGGAACGGGACAAGGTGTTCTGGAATGCGGTAGCTCCCGGAAAGCCTACGGAAGGAATTGCAGAGTTTCTGGACTTTTTGAAGGAAAAAGGTATTCGTACCGGTGTTATCAGTAACATTACCTACTGTAGCGAGGCTGTAAATGAACGTATCAATACCATGGTGCCGAATCATGATTTTGAATTCATTATTGCGACCAGCGATTACATATACAGGAAGCCCCATAGGCGTATTTTCCAATTGGCGCTGGAAAAGGCGGACTTAAAGCCGGAGGATGTTTGGTACATCGGAGACAATTATGAGTGCGATGTAAAAGGTGCTGCCGGGGTAGGAATGTTCCCTGTCTGGTATCAGGGCGCCATCGACTTGCCTTATAAAGATGATGAAACTGTATTAACAGTGAAGAGTTGGAAAGAGCTGATGAATATTATTAATGAGATATAGATAATAGAAAAACAGGGACATAATTTCCTACAAGCAAGGCCTTGAAAAACGCCGGTGCTTAGCGATGGTACTTTCGAGCTTAGCAGCCGTTGCGTTCTTTCAGAGCAACGTAGTTGCTCATGAGCGACTGAGCATCCTGCGGTAGGAGGTTATGTTCCTGTTTTTTGATATCTTACTCATCATCTTCATCATTTTTCTCAGAACGGGGCAGAGAAAAGATAAACTCCGTACCCTCTTCCAAAGTACTGATAACATTAATGTTTTCATTATGTGCAGTAATAATTTCTTTGGTAATGGAAAGGCCGAGTCCCGTGCCTTTCTTATCTTTACCGCGGGAGGTATCGGTTTTGTAAAAACGGTCCCAAATCATTTTCAGTTCTTCCTTGGGGATACCGATACCGGAATCTTTCACGGAGACGAATATTTTATTACGTTTTTCCGAAGTTTCAATCTTAATGGAAGAATTCTGGTGACTGAATTTGATGGCGTTGTCTATCAGATTGTACAGTACCTGCTGAATCTTCTCCATGTCTGCATGGGCGTACAATGCTTCGTTATAAAGCACTAGCTCTACAGAAATCCCTTTTTTGCGGCAAGTACCTTCAAAGGTTGCCGTGGTATTTCGAATGACCTGATTAATATCAAAATGGGTCTTGTTCAATAACATGCCTTTAGTATTTAAGTTATTCAAAGTTAACAGACCATTGGTCAGTTTCGTCAGACGTTCGGTCTCATTTAA
>JAZSII010000007.1:0-3724 GCA_045533725.1 Acetatifactor sp.
CAAACATTGAAAGCAAGAGCTATGAAGATGTTATAGATATAGATCAATATAATACAGTTATTTATATTGGTGGTCTGTATGCAGGTGGTGTTTTAGGAATGAAGAAAACACTTTCAAAGATTTCACAGTGCCAAAACAAGAAAATAATAATTGCCACAGTTGGATTGGCAGACCCGATGGATGCGGATAATACAGATAACATTAAAAGTAATATGAAACGACAGTTGTCAAAGGAATTATATGAAAATGCACATATTTTCCATCTTAGAGGTGGAATAGACTATTCTTGTCTTAATTTTAAGCATAAAACAATGATGGGATTACTGTATAAAAAAGCGGTAGGATTGCCAGAAGAGAAAAAAACTGCAGAAATAAAAGCAATGATTGAAACATACAATCAGAAAGTTGATTTTGTTGATTTTGAAAGTCTCAACCAGTTAATTAACTGTATCTAATACAAAAATCCAATATGTAGAACAGTTAGAAAAACTTGAATTTTGCGAATAGACAAATCGGCACCTGTAACTGGTGCCGATTTAATCTTCAAAAAATTTCAGAATAATTGACCAAATAGGCTTGCTGCTTTCGAAATCGGCTTTACAGAATCTTTAGTAGAGGGCATAGGTTGTTCCAACTATTTCTATCCAGTTTGATAGTTCTTTTGCATCTTCCCTAGTAATTCCTACCACTTAAGGGAACTTGCCTTGTCAGTAAGAATTGCAGATGATATGATAATGTTGTCAAAAGGCCTGCTGACAGAAAGGAGGACCCCATGAAGATTACCATTGAGCATACACCTATGGAAGAAAATGAAGTGGTATTACGGTGCACCACACTGGACGATGAGATGTTACGGGTTTTGTCTTTACTGCGCAGTGGTATGCAGAAACTACTGGTTTGGAATGAAAATCGTGAGACGCTTCCGCTTGTGGTTTCGGAAGTGGTATATTGCGAGACGGTAGAGGAAAAGACTTTCGTTTATACTCAGGAGGGTATGTTTCAGACTGCTCTTTCCCTTGCGGAATTGGAAGACCGCTGGGGAGATTTAGGGTTATTCCGAGCAGGAAAATCTGCTGTTGTGAATCTGCATGAAATTCGGAAGTTGAAGAATTGCGGAGCAGGGCGTATTGAAGCTCTCCTCTCCACAGGAGAAAGGTTGATGATTTCCCGTCACTATGCTCCCATGCTTCGAGAAAAACTTGGAATGTAATGAAAGGAGTATGTGTTATGAAAGTGTTCAATAAGTTTTATCTCTGGGCAGCCAATATGAAGTATCACATGGCCATCTATACGGTAGCCGCTATTTTTGTAAAATCCATAATGAATCTAATTATAGGCGATTTCTCCGTGGAGATTCTGACTATGCTTCAGATGCTGTTTGTCAGTCTGGCCTTCGCTTGTGCGGAAACCCTCCTGTTCCCTCAGGGGAAGGAGTGGGGTGTTACTGGATGGCGGTTGGTATTATGGGCCATACTTGCCAATATTCTATATATTGGCGCAGCCATCGTTTTCCACTGGTTCCCTGGTATTCCAGTCTGGTGTAGTATTCTGAGTGTTGTCATTATGGAATGTGGCTTGTTTGCCATGTGGTACGTTTTATGGTTGGAAAACAAGCAGGATAATCAGTGCTTGAATTGCAATTTGAAGGAATTTCAGAATCAATAACTGCTGGTAATGTTATAAGTCATGTATGAATTGTTTTCATGGGTGCAACAAGTGCATAGCTTTTTGGAAAGCAAATAAACTCAGCAAATTCCAATTGGTAATATATAAGCGAAGGTTTAACAGCCTTCGCTTTTCTTTTATGATGAAGGAGGTCGGCCTGACGGAATTTCCAATTGGGACACCACGCCCGACGACAAATGTGTCAGCCATCCTTCATCATTCTGCATTCGATTTAGCTGGTTGGGACAGAATGCTGCTCCCGTTTAACGCACCAATCTGAATGAATTTTGAAGTGCTGGAACCGATCAATACCATCCACGAAGGAGGAAAACTATGATCGCTGTTGGAATTGATGTTTCAAAATCCAAGAGCACTGTTGCCATCCTGGATTCCTATGGAACTGTTTTGGCAACTCCGTTCAACATGGCACATACCCAACCGGAAATGACTGCGCTTGCATCCCGGTTAAAAGCGTTTAATGAGCCTGTAACCATCCTGCTGGAATATACCGGACACTATCATTATCCTGTTCTGAAAAAGCTACAGGAAGAAGGCTTTCCGGTATGTGTTGTCAACCCGTACCAGATGAAGAAGTACGGAGATGTGGAGCTCCACAAAGCAAAGACGGATAAGAAAGATGCTCTTCGCATCGCAACATTTGCTCTGGAGAAATCTTACAGGCTTGTACCCTACAGTTTCATGGAGCAAAAATATGAAGACCTCAAATTTCTGTCCAGACAGTACCAACAAAGAATCTCTTTTGTTACCAAACTCAAGGTGCAGCTTATTAACCTTTTGGATCAGACAATGCCCGGAATTACGAAAATTCTTGAGCTTAAAAGCCGAAACCCAGAAAAGTGTGCATTGTTGCTCTTTATTAAGCGTTTTAAGTCTTTCGATGAAATCCAGCGGATTGGCAAAACTCGTTTCCTCTCCGCCTATACAACTCTTATGAAAAAGACGCCGGATCGCTATGCTCCCAAGAAAGGACTGGCAATCTACGAACTGGCCCGTGAAAGTATTACTACCCGGGGAGAAGACCCCTACATTTGGGCTGCTCAGGACCAGTGTGTCGATCTCTTGTCCACCGCTCAAAATGCAGCTGATGAAATTATTACACAGATGCAGAATATTGCGGAAACCATCCCTGAATACAAAGTGCTGCGTGCCATGAACGGCGTTGGTGACCGGCTGGGGCCTGTCATCCTGGCCGAGATTGGAGATATACGGCGTTTCCATAGCGCTAAGGCGCTTAACTCTTTTGCCGGTAATGATGCGCCACCGTATCAGTCCGGACAGTTCGAGAGCAGAAACCGCCACATTTCAAAGCGTGGCAGCTCTGCTCTCCGGAAGGCTTGTTTTGAGGTCATGCAGGCCCTTAAACTGACAAAACCTCAGGACGATCCTGTATACCTTTTCATGCTGAAGAAAGAGCAGGAGGGAAAGCCCTACAACGTGGCCAAAATGGCCGGTGTTAACAAGTTCCTCCGGATCTACTATGCCAGAGCAATGGAGCTCTACAGATAGATCGCTTCGATTGTACATCTATTTTTTCTAGCCCGCAATCTGGTGGGTTTATTTTCTGCACCCTTTTTTCGATGGTGTCTCTGCAAAAAGGGGCTTGACAAACATTTGCTGGATTCATCGAAGAGTGCAGCTACAATACTTTTGGTGGTTTTCACCCCCTCTTATAGACCGTTTAGTCGCTCTTTCGCAGAAAAAAGCACACATTTGTCTGCCAAGACAATGTGTGCTTTTTTCAACTAAATCCGCCTGCGGTGGATGAAATCGCTTCGCGATGAAATCTGCCTTGCGGCAGGAGAAGAAGGCGGATATTATTATAAGCGGAGCTAATAACAAGGCTTATATCACACGGCACGGGCGATATATCATTGAAAAGCACAATAATTTATGATATAATATCCGTTCCCTTCATACGCGAAGCGTATATCATCTGCGCGGCAGATATCATAGCGTCAGCTATATCATCCTTGACCGCAGGGAACGGATATCATTGAAAAAAGCACACATTGGACGGCAGACAAATGTGGGCTTTTTT
>JAZSII010000064.1:0-3000 GCA_045533725.1 Acetatifactor sp.
ACATAAGCTTTTAAACTTATACCCCGAAGTTCACACTTTCTCTTAAGCTTATTAATTCCGTTCTCGGATATATCAAACGCCTCCACTTGTGTATAGCCCTGCTTCGCTAAATACAGTACATTCTGTCCTTCTCCGCATCCCACTTCAAGAACATTCCAATCTTTATCAAACAAATGCTCAAACTCTTTTATCGTAGCATTGGGTTGTTCCGAAAATGTA
Source organism: Acetatifactor sp. (assembly GCA_045533725.1). Lineage (GTDB taxonomy): Bacteria > Bacillota > Clostridia > Lachnospirales > Lachnospiraceae > Acetatifactor. The sequence goes on from JAZSII010000064.1 coordinate 220, forward strand.
ATTGTATCCATATTTTGATATGTTTCTTCCCAAAAAGGCACCAACTCTTCGCATACACAATATCGTTCTAAATAATCCGCCACTCCATCCTCATCGTTACTACCGGTGACTTCATCAGCCACTTCCAATATCTGTGGAATTGCATTGACCATAGCCACTCCCACACCACAATTTTGTAAAATCTCGTAGTCATTCTCGTCATCTCCGAAAGCAACCATATCCTGTAAGTCTATTCCCAAGATTTCTCCCAAATCCTTTACTGCCTGATACTTTCCGGATTCCTTATCCGTGAATCCGTATAAGTTTTCATCACGATAGGAATATAAGCGACAATCGTAATCTTCTGCCAAGCTCTCGGCCATGTCCGCTGCTTCCAACACTGCTGCAATCTTGTATACCGGTTGCTTCATATCCTCTTCAAATGCATATGATTTGCGCCACTTTTCACTAATACCGGTCGCAGAACATAATAATTCCTTCCCAACACCAACCACAAATTCGGCGTTCGGTCCCTGCTGCATCAAAGCTTGTATCACACCATTTACCGCCTGCTCAGTCATTGCAAATCCCCGAATCATCTCATCCTTATGATAAATCTGGGTTCCATCTGCCAATATAGCATAGTCCGGTTTTATTAATTCCAGATATTTCTCAGCCTTAAACCAAAATCTGGCAGTTGCCACAATCACAAGGATTCCTGCATTTTTGCATTGCGCTAATGTCTTCAGCGTGCGCTCGGAAACGCTCTTGTCTGAACGAAGTAATGTTCCGTCCAAATCTAAAATAATCGCCTTGGGTTTCTGATACATTTGCCCTTCCTCCGTGAAATTTTCTTTCCAATATAGCACTATTGTCGAGTCAATGCAAGCACAATTTTCTATTTATTTGCGCAAAATGGTAAAATTGTCTATACAAAGGCTGTCATCCAACACAAAAAGGAGCATCACAAAAACCTTATCTAGGCTCTTGCAACACTCCTTTATTTACATTATTTATCTTGTGAACTTAGAAATAAACTTCCATGCCACCTCATTGGTATGGTGTCTGCTCTCATGCACCTGATTGTCGATGTTTGCAAAAGCTGTACGGCATACCCCATCCTCACTGTCAAAGTAATGAATTGTCAGGTTGCTGTCTCGCGCTTCATCACGAATCACTTCCACACGGTCACCGCTTACGCCCCAGATGGGGTTCTCCCAGCTTTCCTTGTCTGCAAAACTTACATCAAATTTTTTCTTCAACTTGTTTGTCTGTGCAGCATACTGGATTCTGTCAAGGCCTGACTCTGCCTGGAAAGGAAGCTCCGGAACATGGGACTTCTCTCCGCCGGAATAGAACATAGGCACAGGCACTGTGGTATTCCAGCCGTCCTCTATGGACTTGCCGAAAGGATTATTCCTTACAGGGAATAACGCACTGGCAGGTGCAAGTCCTGCAAATACTTCAGGGTACTCCTGGTACATATCCCAAGTCTTACCGCTACCCATGGAGAAACCGGTTGCATAAATACGCTTCTCATCAATATTGTACTTCTGTTTCAGATGCTCTAATACCTGAATCGCCTCAGCTGCAGGTACATTCTGATGATTCTCGATAGGCACATACAGGAAATTATATCTGTGTGCAATCTCATACCATCCGGACACAAAAGTTAAATACATGGTAGAATCTCCGCCACCATGGAAGCCTAACATAAGGGGCACGGGACCGTTGTCAAACAAGTCCTTATTGTAATATGCAAAGTATCCCACGGGATGCTCCTCGGTACCGACAAAAGCGCCTCTCTGGTCAGGAGAAGTCTTTACGATTACACTGCCTGCTTCTTCCACCATATTCAATGCTTCGAAATCCGGCTCGATTTCCATATTGCCGCACCACATCTTGAATTTGCGTACAAAGCTCTTGAAATCAGCCTTATAATCAGCCTCTGCCTTTACCAACAAGTTCTCACAGTCTGCAAATGCAGCGTTGATTTCCTCGGAATTGCCCACGCTTAAGATACCGATATCCTTACGCTGTACATCCGGTATCACACTTAAATTCTCCATAGAGCACATAGCCGGTGTAATCTCGCCGGGTCCCCAGAGATATTCTCCCTGCAAAGTCTTAAGCAGATTCTTTGCCACATAGTCTGCGGATTCGCCGTAGCTGTAAATGTCTGCTCTGAAAATTGCTCCTCTGACAAAATAACCCTTGAACTCACGGGTAAAGAAATTATGTAATTCTACAATACCATCCTCATAACGGGGATCCATTTTCACTTCCGCAATCACAGAAGCGTATAAATCCTCCGTAGCATTTTTCCAGCCGCCTTCACAGGTAGGATATACGAAAAGAACGCTGGAATCCACTGCTGACGCAATATCTGCCAATCCGCTTTCCTTTGCAAAAGCAATTGCTTCCTCCATGCTCTGTTTCTTCTCTTCAAAAACCAGAAGTAAAGGTGCTCTGAAGGTATAATTATTTACCTGTCCGTCAATCTCTGTTGCAGGAACATATACCTTCAAATCAAACTGCTCATAGGTGTGTTCCCAATACTTGCCACCATCAGCTTGCGTGCTGACTATAGGCCTTTCCATCATTGCCATACTGCTCCTCCTTAACAAAATAATATTATTAAAAACATTATATCATTAATAGAAGATGTAACAACCTTTTTGCAAAAACATAGCAATATCTGACTATAACAAAGCAACAGAAGTACCTTGCGTCAACCGTTTCGTTTACTCCTTAAATAAAATAGCATTCAACTCTTCCGACAAATATTTCCTTACAATCTTC
>JAZSII010000211.1:0-6719 GCA_045533725.1 Acetatifactor sp.
AGTCGCACAAGACTGTGCCCCAGATCGGAGCCATGTATTCCGGTGATCAGTCCCGTAAGACCACTCTGGTGGATTACGGTTTTCGTCTGCCATCGGCAAAGGATAACCGGCCGTTAAGTTTTACAGAATTTGAAGATAAAATAGACCAGATGCTGTTCGTGTCTGCGACACCGGGTTTGTACGAAGCAGAGCACGAACTTTTAAGAGCAGAACAGATCATCCGTCCCACAGGACTTTTGGATCCGCAGGTGGATGTGCGACCGGTAGAAGGACAGATTGATGATTTAATCAGTGAAGTGAATAAGGAAATTGCCAAGCACAATAAGGTCATGATTACAACGCTGACCAAGCGTATGGCGGAGGATTTGACGGATTATATGAAGGAAGTGGGCATCCGCGTGAGATACCTGCATTCGGATATTGATACCTTGGAACGTGCGGAAATCATCCGCGATATGCGATTGGATGTATTTGATGTACTCGTGGGAATTAACCTGCTTCGAGAAGGTTTGGATATTCCGGAGATTTCCTTGGTGGCCATTTTGGATGCGGATAAGGAAGGCTTTTTGCGTAGTGCTACATCACTGATTCAGACCATCGGACGTGCTGCACGTAATGCAGAGGGGCGTGTGCTTATGTATGCGGATGTGATTACGGATTCCATGCGGATTGCGCTGGATGAGACCAACAGACGTCGCGAGATTCAGATGAAGTATAATGAGACCAACGGTATTACTCCTCAGACCATTAAGAAGGCGGTACGTGACCTGATTAGCATTTCTAAAGCCATTGCGGCAGAAGAAGTGAAGTTTGAAAAGGATCCGGAATCCATGAACCGCAAGGAACTGGAGAAGCTGATCGGCGAAGTGCAGAAGAAGATGCAGAAGGCGGCTACGGAACTGAATTTCGAGGCTGCGGCAGAGCTTCGTGACAAGATGCTGGAGTTGAAGAAAAAGCTTCAGGAATTAGATGAATAGAGTTAAGAGAGAAGAGGAGAACATGGAAGACGTAAAAAAGATGCTTCCCCGTAAGGAGTACATTAAAATCAGGGGAGCTCACGAACATAATTTAAAAGGTATTGATGTGGATATTCCGCGAAATGAGTTTGTGGTTCTGACAGGGATGTCAGGTTCTGGAAAGTCTTCGTTGGCATTTGATACTATTTATGCGGAAGGGCAGAGACGCTACATGGAGTCTCTGTCGTCTTACGCACGTCAATTTTTAGGACAGATGGAGAAACCCAATGTAGACCAGATTGAAGGTTTGTCGCCCGCTATTTCCATAGACCAGAAGTCCACCAACCGCAATCCACGTTCCACTGTGGGCACGGTAACGGAGATTTATGATTACTTCAGATTGCTGTATGCCCGAATCGGGATCCCCCATTGCCCCAAGTGCGGCAGAGTCATTGCCAAGCAGACGGTAGACCAGATGGTGGATCAGATTATGGAGCTTGGGGATGGTACCCGTTTGCAGCTGTTAGCACCGGTGGTGCGCGGTCGTAAGGGTGAGCATACCAAGGTCTTTGAGCGTGCGTCACGAAGCGGCTTTGTACGTGTGCGTGTGGACGGTAATCTGTATGAATTGTCGGAAGAAATTAAGTTGGACAAAAATATTAAGCATAATATAGAGGTTGTTGTGGACCGATTGATTGTGCGAGAGGGTATTCAGAAGCGTTTGACGGATTCTATAGAGACGGCGCTGGATTTGGCAGACGGTCTGCTGGAGGTAGACGTGATTGACGGGACACCCTTGATGTTCAGCCAGAGCTTTTCCTGCCCGGATTGCGGCATCAGCATCAGCGAAGTGGAGCCCAGAAGCTTTTCCTTCAACAATCCCTTTGGCGCCTGTCCGGATTGTTATGGTTTGGGTTACAAGATGGAATTTGATGTGGACCTGATGATTCCTGACATGAGTAAAAGTATCAATCAAGGAGCAATTGCGGTTATGGGGTGGCAATCCTGTTATGAAAAGGGAAGCTTCACTAATGCTACTCTGCAGGCACTTTGTAAACACTTTGGATTTGATTTGGACACTCCTTTTGAACAGTATCCGGACAAGATTAAGAATATTTTGTTATATGGTGCAAATGAATCGGTGGATGTTTATTATGAAGGCCAGCGAGGCAAGGGAGTGTATCCTATTACCTTTGACGGTCTGGTACGCAATGTGGAGCGTCGTTATAAGGAAACTTTTTCGGAGACCATGAAGGCAGAGTATGAAACCTTTATGCGTATTACACCCTGCAAGCTTTGCGGAGGCATGCGCTTAAAACAGGAAGCTCTGGCGGTAACGGTCTGTGATAAGAATATTTATGAAATTACGGCTATGTCCATAGGCAAGCTGGCGGCATTTCTGCAGGAGATGCAGTTGACGAAGCAGCAGGAGCTGATTGGTCATCAGATATTGAAGGAAATTCGGGCAAGAGTAGGCTTTTTGGTGAATGTGGGATTGGAGTATTTGTCTCTGGCCCGCGGGACTGCAAGTCTGTCCGGTGGAGAGGCACAACGTATTCGTCTGGCTACCCAGATTGGGTCCGGGCTTGTGGGCGTGTGTTATATTTTGGATGAACCCAGTATCGGTCTGCATCAGAGGGACAATGATAAGCTGTTGGCTACTTTGAAACGTTTGAAAGACTTAGGAAATACTTTGATTGTTGTGGAGCATGATGAGGACACCATGCGTGCAGCGGACTTTATTGTGGATATCGGTCCCGGGGCGGGCAGTCACGGCGGACAGGTGGTGGCTACCGGTACGGCGGAGGAGATTGCACAAAATAAGGAATCCGTTACGGGTAAATATTTAAGCGGAGAGTTGCAGATTCCCGTACCCAAGATGCGTCGTAAAGCAACCGGTTCCATTAAGGTGCTGGGTGCACAGGAAAATAATTTGAAGGATATTGATGTGGAAATTCCGCTGGGTGTAATGACTTGTGTGACAGGCGTGTCAGGTTCCGGCAAGAGCTCTTTGGTAAATGAGATTCTTTACAAGCATTTGGCAAAGAGGTTAAACCGTGCCAGAACGATTCCGGGTAAGCATAGAGGGATTGAAGGACTGGAGCAGTTGGATAAGGTCATTGCCATCGACCAGTCGCCTATAGGACGTACCCCACGTTCCAATCCGGCTACGTATACCGGCGTATTCGATATGATTCGCGATTTGTTCGCGGCTACTGCGGATGCAAAGGCTAAGGGCTACAAGAAGGGACGCTTCAGCTTTAATGTAAAGGGCGGACGCTGTGAGGCCTGTAGCGGCGACGGTATTATTAAGATTGAGATGCATTTCCTGGCGGATGTTTATGTGCCCTGTGAGGTTTGCGGCGGTAAGCGTTACAACCGTGAAACACTGGATGTGAAGTACAAGGGTAAGAGTATTTTTGACGTGCTGGATATGACGGTGGAGGAGGTATTGCTCTTCTTTGCAAATGTGCCGTCCATTTACCGCAAGATTGAGACATTGAATGATGTTGGTATGTCCTATATTAAGCTTGGACAGCCATCGACCACCTTGTCCGGAGGCGAAGCTCAGCGAATCAAGCTGGCTACGGAATTGTCCAGAAGAAGTACCGGCAAAACCATTTATATTTTAGATGAACCTACCACGGGCTTGCATTTTGCGGATGTGCATAAACTGATAGAGATTCTCCACCGTTTGGCGGATGGCGGTAATACGGTAGTAGTGATTGAGCATAACCTGGATGTAATTAAGACGGCGGATTATATTATTGATGTGGGCCCTGAAGGCGGCGACCGAGGCGGTACCATTATTGCGCGGGGTACACCGGAAGAAGTGGCAAAGATACCTGCATCTTATACCGGAAAATATATTCAGAAAATGTTGGATAAGGACTTAAGAGAATCCGAAAAGTAACCGATAATAGAAATATAGGCAAGGACGCGGAGAAGAGAATGGATGGAACCATTCCCTTTTTCGCGTTTAATTTTTAAATTTTTATGAATGTATTTGGAAATACTTGCTTTTTCTCTTATCGGAAGTTAAACTATATATTGTGGCTTACTATGTGATTGACTCGTGAATAATTGGGAAACATCATGTATATATAGAAGAATGAACGATAGAAAGGGAAACGGTATGCAGTGTACAGACATTGGAATTGATTTGGGAACAGCAAGTATTTTGGTTTACATCAGAGGGAAAGGTGTTGTGCTGAAGGAGCCTTCAGTAGTGGCATTTGACAGAGATACAAATAAAATTAAAGCAATCGGAGAGGATGCCCGTTTGATGTTGGGTAGAACTCCGGGTAATATTATCGCAGTTAGACCTCTTCGTCAGGGTGTTATTTCAGATTATACCGTGACAGAGAAGATGATGAAGTATTTCATCCAGAAAGCATTGGGCAAGAAGATGTTCCGTAAGCCCCGTATTGCGGTTTGTGTGCCCAGTGGTGTTACGGAAGTAGAAAAGAAAGCGGTAGAAGATGCTACTTATCAGGCAGGTGCGAGAGAAGTATCCATTATCGAAGAGCCTATTGCTGCAGCAATAGGTGCGGGTATTGATATTGCTAAGCCCTGCGGAAACATGATTGTTGATATCGGCGGTGGTACCTCTGATATTGCAGTTATTTCTTTGGGAGGAACCGTAGTAAGTGCTTCCATCAAAGTGGCAGGCGATGACTTCGACGAGGCCATTGTCAGATATATGAGAAAGAAACATAATCTTTTGATCGGTGAAAGAACCGCAGAAGATATGAAGTTAAAGATTGTCTCCTGTTATCCCAGACCGGAAGCGGACTACATGGACGTACGCGGTCGTAATCTGGTAACCGGTTTGCCGAAAACAGTTCGTGTTTCTTCAGAAGAAACGGAAGAAGCATTAAAAGAAACAACAGCACAGATTGTGGAAACCATCCACAGTGTATTGGAGAAGACTCCGCCCGAGTTGGCGGCAGATATTGCGGACAGAGGAATTGTCCTGACCGGAGGCGGCAGCCTGCTTCGCGGTTTGGAAGAGTTGATTTCCGCAAAGACCGGTATCAATACCATGACAGCAGAAGACCCTATGACTGCTGTAGCAGTGGGAACCGGTAAGTATGTAGAATTCCTCTCCGGATACCGCGAGGACTAAAAAATCACGCTGACTACCGGAAGCTGGCAAAGTACCCCTAATAAGAGGTAAAATCCACCGCTTCTGAGCCCGTGCAGGGTTATTTTACCAGCGAATATAAACTATACGAACAGACAGGAGGACGCTATGCTTAAAGGCTTATACACAATTCATACAGGGCTCCGTAACGAGCAGAACAGAATGGATATTATGACAAATAATCTGGCAAACGCATCCACTGTCGGTTTTAAGAAGGAAGGCTCTACCAGTCAGGCATTCAGTGATGTGCTTGCGTACAAGGTAAAGGATACATCCATTGGCGTGGAAAATATACAGAGAATCGGCATAAACAATCCGGGTGTTAAAATTGGCGAGAATTATACCGACTATTCTCAGGGTTCATTCAGAATTACCAATAATACCTTTGATATGGCGTTGTCGGGAGAAGGCTTCTTCGCAGTAGAATATATGAACAGCGAGGGAGAAATTGATACTAAATATACCAGAGCTGGCGATTTTACATTAGACATAGACGGTTTCTTGATGACGAAGGACGGAGATTATGTTCTCGGTAGCAACGACCAGAGAATTCAGGTGGATACATTAAAGGATGCAACGGTTGACCGTAGCGGAAATATTTATCAGGACGGCAAATTGGTTGCAACTGTAAAGGTAGTTGATTTCCAGGATTATAATTATTTGGAAAAGTACGGAGATACCTATTATCAGCCCGTGGAAGGAGCTGAGTTCATCGAAAGTGATGCAGAAGTAATCTCCGGTTATTTAGAAATGTCCAATGTACAGATTGTAACGGAAATGGTAAACATGATCAGTATTACCAGAGCATATGAAACCAACCAGAAGATTATGCAGACTTATGACGCAAGCTTGGAGATTGCAGTAAATCAGCTTGGTAAATTGCAGTAAGCCGGTGAAAGGTAGGATGAAGAATGGTTAGAAGCTTATGGACAGCGGCAACCGGTATGATTGCCCAGCAGACAAACGTAGATACAATTGCAAATAACCTTGCAAATGTAAATACAATCGGTTACAAAACAGAAGTAAATGAGTTCCGCTCATTGCTTTATCAGAATTTACAGACAAAAACAACCAAAGAGGACGGTACATTAAAACCTGTAGGTGCACAGGTGGGTCTTGGTGTACGTAATGCATCCATTACCTCTATTTTTACACAGGGTAGTTTGCTGGCGTCAAACAGTGATTCCGCATTCGCTTTGGAAGGCAGAGGTTTCTTCAGCATTCGGGGAGAGGATGGCAATACATATTACAGCAGAAACGGTAACTTTATGTGGACGTTGGGTCCCGGAAATACCAATATGCTGGCAACCAGTGATGGTTTGCCGGTTTTGGATTCTAACGGAAAAACCATCGAGCTTCCGCAGGATTATGTGACCAGCCGAGTGGTAATTAACGGAGATGGTGAGCTTTGTTACCCGGATGAAGAGAACAATCCTCAGCCTTTGGGTATTCGTTTGGGTGTATTCCAGTTTAGTAATCCCGGCGGCTTGGAAAAACAGGCAGATGGTTTGTTTAAGGAAACCGCAGCCAGTGGTGAGGCTATGAATGAGGCAACCAACAATTCGTTGAAAAAGAGTAATCTGGTGCAGGGTTATTTGGAAGGCTCCAATGTACAG
>JAZSII010000197.1:0-4026 GCA_045533725.1 Acetatifactor sp.
CAATTGCTGAATATCATACACAGCCAGTTCTGCTGCCGCCGAAGGTGTGGGGGCGCGCAAATCCGATACAAAATCAATAATCGTGGTATCTGTTTCATGTCCGACAGCTGAAATAATCGGCACCGAACAATCAAATACCGCCTGTGCAACCGCGCGTTCATTAAATGCCCATAAATCTTCTATGGACCCGCCGCCTCTGCCTACAATCATCACATCTACCTGCATCCGTTCCAAAGTACGGATACCCTTGATGATACTTTCTACTGCATATTCTCCCTGCACAATGGCAGGATACAAAATAATCTGCACATAAGGATTTCTTCTGTTTGTAATCTGAATAATATCCCGTACTGCCGCACCCGTATCTGCCGTTACCACGCCTAATGTTTTAATAAACTTGGGAATAGGACGCTTATACTCCTGGGCAAACATACCCAATTCCTGCAGTTCCTGCTTTAATTGCTCGAATTTTTCATACAAAAGACCTGTTCCGTCCAAAAGAATCTGTTTTGCATAAAGCTGATACTTACCGTCTCTTTCGTAAACGTCAACAGTCCCCAGTACAATAACCTGCTGTCCTTCACACATTCGAAAAGCAAGTCCGCTCCTGTTTCCCGCAAACATTACGCAGTTCATGGTACCCTTTTGGTCCTTTAACGTAAAATAAATATGTCCAGAGGAATGATACTTGCAGTTACTCACCTCGCCTTTTACGTAGAGTAACTGCAACATATAATCCTGCGTGAACATATTCTTAATATATGCATTCACTTGTGTAACTGTATAAACATTTCGAGCCATGTTTCACTTTACCTGTCAATTCACAAATTTAGCCAGCACGGCATTAACGAAACCACCGGATGCCTCCTGACCGTATTTCTTTGCAATTTCAATAGCCTCATTAATGGCAACCGTATTGGGTATATCCTCTTCATAAAGAATTTCAAATACAGCAATTCGAAGTACTGCCAATTCTACCTTTCCCATTCGTTCGGTATTCCAGCCTTCTGCCTTTTCATTTAATAATCCATCAATTTCAGGAAGCTTTTCCTGAATTTTGGTGTACTTCTCTTTGATGGATTCCATCACTGCTTCCGTATATTCTATTTCATCGTCCTGAAAAAACAACTTAACCTGCTCCGGCATATCATCCAAGGAATTAAACTCCACACGGAACAATAATTTAAACAGTTGTTCTCTTTGTTCATGTCTTCTCATAGTTACTCCCAGATTTATTTCACTCCAATAATACGAATACTAACATCCGTACAATTCAAACCGGTCATGTTCTCAATAGCAGTCTTAACCTTATCCTGTACCTTTGCACAAACACTCGGAATATTAAATCCGTACTGCATGGTAATAGACAACAAAACCTTTACATTATTTTCGGTCATGTCAACCTTAACGCCCTTGGTAAGCTTCTTGACACCCATTTTGCTCATAATATTTACAGCCATACCGGCTACGCCTTCTACCTCTGTTGCTGCCAGACTTGCAATCATTGCAACTACATCATCTGCAATCTGAATCTGTCCTTTTTCGGCGTTATTGCTTAATACTACTGCGTTATCTGCTTCCTTTCCCATACTTTATTCCCTCCGTCTATATATTTTATCACCTGAATATGCGTTTATGTCTAAACATAACCCACATAAAACCTTAATATGTATTATATCATATTATTGGTTAATTTGTCATCCAAAAAGTCAAGGATAACTGTTGTTCGTTCTCTATATAAGCTATGGTACTGTAACCATCTGCCAAAAACTCAAATATTCCCTGTTCTTCAATCAATTCTCCATACATCTCACGATATACTTCTTCATCGCTACACTTTAATGTAACAAAATCCTTACCTTCCTCCAACGAAGCCTGAATTACCGCTTCCAACAGCTGCTCATCATAAGCAGTAAAGAGACAGCCTTCTTTCTTGTAGTAATTATTCTCATCTGCCTGACACAGCGGTACATCAATATCCATATTTACCTCATGTGTTTTAAATAACTGTTCTGTTGTAACACACAAATAGTCATAGCTGATGTCCGGACTCTGTCCCTTTTCCATTGCTCCCGTAGCAGAAAAATAAGAAGCATCTCCCCATGTGGTATCTACATAATAATATTCTCCGTCCGCCAGTACCAGATTCCAGGAGTGACCTTCTCCTCCGTTTACCTTTCCCAAAACAAGCGTACATTCCACACCCAGCTTTTGCAATAAGTACTGCGTTGCCTTTGCATATCCCTGACACACCGATGCCTGTCCCAAAAATACCGAATAAATATTCTGATTGTCCGCCGACATCATATCATATTCCGTATGATAGATGATGGTTTCATAAACATATTTTATTTTGTCGTAATCACTTCCGTTTACCGGTGCATCCTGTAGCCATTTATCTGCAACAGCCTCGATTTCTTCCTTTCGTGCCCTCAGCTCGTCCGCAGTCAAATGTGTGGTTACTTTAATTTCTATTCCGACTACCTCATCATCCGTGGAATAAATCACATACTCATACCCTTCCACAAAGAAGTATTCCGGGTGGTCCTGAAGCACACTTTGGTAAATCCGGTCTATGTCTTCCTGTGTTAATCCCTTCTCCAGTCCGCTCGTTGACAGCTCCATCCCTTCTGTATTTGCAGAAGAAATCATATCATTAATGTCCCTGTACCATATTTTTTCTGCATCTGACAATTGATTATATGCGAAATCCCCGTGGCTTTCCGCTTCGAAATAGCCTATGGGAAACTCCGATTCCTTCTTTTGTTCTTCTGCTTTTTCTCTTTCCGTATTGCCTGTTTCGATTCCAAGTTCTTCCAGCATTCCGCAACCGGTAAAGCATAAAAGAAAAACCGAAAGCAGTAAAAAACATCTTGTCCATTTTTTCATGTACGTTTCTCCTCCTTCCGGTTCCTTTTTATTCTCTGCCGAACTCTGACAACACCAAATCTTTATTACGGTCCAAAGTCATACCGATACTCCACGAATTCACAAAAAGGAGTAACGGATTGCCCTTCATATCCTTTACCCTCTTCATATCAGATGTACCGATAATCTTTGTAATATCAATGTCCTTATGATTCTCAATCCAACGAATGTGTTCATAGGGTAACGCTTCCAAACGAATTTCTACATTGTATTCATTTTCCAAACGATATTTTAACACTTCAAACTGCAAAACACCTACTACGCCTACAATGATTTCTTCCATACCCGTATTGAACTCTTGGAAAATCTGGATTGCACCTTCCTGTGCAATCTGTTCAATACCCTTAATAAACTGCTTACGCTGCATGGTATCTACCTGACGCACTCTGGCAAAATGCTACGGTGCAAAGGTAGGAATTCCTTCGTATGCAAACTTTTCCTTTGGCATACAAACCGTATCACCGATGGAAAAGATACCCGGATCAAATACACCGATAATATCTCCGGCATAAGCTTCTTCCAAAATCTTACGTTCATCTGCCATAATCTGCTGAGGCTGTGATAAACGCATGACTTTATTCCCCTGCACATGACGAACTTCCTGACTGGCATCAAATCTGCCGGAACAGATACGCATAAAGGCAATTCGGTCACGATGCGCCTTATTCATATTTGCCTGTATCTTAAATACAAACGCAGAGAAATTATTCTCTGTAGGTTCAATTAAGCCGATATCTGCCTTTCTTGGAAGAGGTGTTGTGGTCATTTCCAAAAAATGCTTCAGAAAAATCTCAACACCAAAGTTTGTCAAGGCTGAGCCGAAGCAAACCGGGGTTAAGTCACCCTTCTGTACTTCCGAAAGATCAAATTCTGCACTTGCTCCGTCCAAAAGCTCTACTTCATCCAAAAGCTTCTGAGCCGCCTCATCACCCAATATTTCACGAAGATGGTCTTCGTCCTGTACCGGAATACGCTCTGTATGTCCTTCTTTTGTTCCTTTCTCAGTATCGGAATAAGTAATGACACACTTGGTTTCTCTATCATACACTCCTTTAAATCCTTTCCCGGAACCGATGGGCCAGTTAACAGGACAGGTAG
>JAZSII010000253.1:0-11660 GCA_045533725.1 Acetatifactor sp.
CCGAATGGCGTTGATTGATAGCAGTATGTTTGGTATACCTTTTGAAGGGTATGACTATTATCAAAACGGTGTGGGAGGCATGAAAGGGGTTATTGCGAAAGGAATAACCTTGTTTGACCAGACGGGAGCAGATATGGATAAAGCATGTCTTGTAACATATTTGGCAGAGAGTATGTTTGCTCCGTCAATTTTGTTGCAGGATTATATTTCTTTTGAGGAAATTAGTGATTATGAAGTGAAAGCAACTATTTGTTATGAAGCTCAGACCGCGAGCGGTATTTTTACATTTAATGAGCAGTATGAATTTGTATCATTTACCACCAATGATAGGGCAGTGAGCAATACGGATGGAACCATGGAATATATCCCTTGGTCTGCTGTATGCGGTGAGTATTTTGTTTCGGAAAGTGGAATTAAGTATCCTACTAAGTTTAAAGCGATATGGAACTATCCGGAGGGAGATTTTGTCTATTTTGATGGTGTGATTAGTACAGTATTATATGAGGAGTGAAGCACAAAACGTGTATCCGATCAAACAGGTCAAGAAATCCGATGCAAATATGAAATGTTCTAGGCAGAGGAAATGCTGCATAGGACTTTTTATATTCGGATGTTTCCGATTTTTTTATTTCCTGTATCGGCAAAAAAGTGGGTTTTTTGAATCGAACCAAATGGATATTTTGCCGATAATGTGATATACTATATTTAAAAGTGAAAAGTAATTCGGATGGAGGGAAAGTATGGGATATTTATCAGTTGCAGAAATAGCTAAAAAATGGAATATATCGGAACGTAGTGTTAGAAATTACTGTGCCAATGGTCGTGTGCCCGGAGCGTTTCTTACAGGCAAAACGTGGAATGTTCCGGAAGATGCAATGAAGCCGGGGCGTTCCAATCAGAAAAAGGAAAATCCGCATACACTTTTGGATATCTTAAAGGAAGAAAAGGCAAGTAAATATTCAGGGGGCATCTATCACAAAACACAAATTGAATTGACATATAATTCCAATCACATGGAAGGAAGCCGTTTGACTCATGACCAAACCAGATATATTTTTGAAACCAATACAATTGGAATCGAAAAGGAAGTCATTAATGTAGATGATGTGATTGAAACAGTTAATCACTTCCGCTGCATCGATTTGATTATTGATAGTGCCAAAGCAACATTAACTGAGAAATTTATCAAGGAACTTCATTTGACTTTAAAGAACGGAACGGCGGATTCCCGAAAAGAGTGGTTTGCTGTAGGTGATTATAAGAAATTACCCAATGAAGTTGGAGGTATGGAAACGACACTTCCGGAAGATGTGCTGGGTAGAATGAAAACTTTACTGAACGAGTATAATGCCAAAGAAAGGAAGTCTTTAAATGATATTTTAGAGTTTCATGTAAAGTTCGAAAGAATTCATCCTTTTCAAGATGGTAATGGGCGTGTGGGAAGATTGATTATGTTCAAGGAATGTCTAAAAAATAATATTGTACCATTTATCATTGAGGATAATTTGAAACTGTATTATTATCGTGGTTTAAAGGAGTGGAATCAGGAAAAGGGATACTTAACAGACACTTGTCTGGCGGCACAAGATAAGTATAAAGCATATCTTGATTTTTTTCGAATTGAATACGAGGAATAGAAACCGTACCGCATTGCTCAGAAAAGACTAATAAATAGTCAAAACCTATTGACAAACAAGACCACAAGTAGTAGTCTGTATATAAGACCACTGCTTGTGGTCTCGCTATTCTCAAGGAGGACAAATATATGGAAATTCAATTAGGTGTTATTGAAGCACGTTATGCAGATATGATATGGGAGCATGAACCGGTCACATCATCGGAACTGGTGAAGATGACTGCGGTAGAGTTTAACTGGAAGCGTACCACCGCGCATAATGTTTTGAGGAGATTGATAGGCAAAGGACTGTTTCAGAATGAAAACGGCTTGGTGACAGCGGTTGTTTCACGAGAGGAGTTTTATTCGAAGCAAAGCAAGCAATATGTGGAGGATTCCTTTGCAGGTTCCCTTCCTGCGTTTATTGCAGCCTTTACACAGGATTCTAAACTGACGCCGGAGGAAGCGGATGCCATTCGCAGGATGATTGACCAAGCGGAGGAAAAGTAAGTATGGGAGATATTTTCTTAAAGCTTTTAAATATGAGTATTACTGCCGGTTGGTTGATTTTGGCGGTACTATGTGTTCGTTTGTTATTCCGCAGAATGCCAAAGTGGATTAACTGTTTGTTATGGGGCGTGGTGGCAATAAGGTTGCTGATTCCCTTCTCTATAGAAAGTGAGTTTAGCCTACAGCCCAGTGCGGAGCCTATCAAGGCGAATACCGTGGTAAAAGGGGATATAGTGCCCTATGTGCCTTCCATTGACAGCAATTTTACTATTGTAGAAAATACGGTGAATCCTATTCTGGCGGAAACCTTTGCATATGAGAAATCCGAAAGTGTAGCGCCGCTACAGGTATTTACTGAAGTGGCGGGATATATTTGGCTGAGTGGCATGATAGTCCTTTTCTGCTTTGCAGTGGGAAGTGTGGTTAGATTACGACTTAGCGTAAGGGAGTCCTTGCCTTACAAGGAGAATGTGTATATCTGTGATGCGGTAAAATCGCCTTTTATTTTGGGTGTGATTAAGCCTAGAATTTATACTTCCTCTGCTTTAAGTGAGGAGGAGATGAAGCATATATTAGCCCATGAGAATGCCCATCTTAAAAGAAAGGACCATTTGTGGAAGCCTTTTGGCTACCTTCTTCTGAGTATTTATTGGTTTAACCCTCTTTGCTGGATTGCTTATATCCTGCTGTGTAAAGATATAGAGCTGGCCTGTGATGAAAAAGTAATTAAGGATATGGATTTTTGCGAGAAAAAGGAATATTCCCGGGTGTTGTTATCCAGTGCCACACAGAGGCGCTTGGTTTCAGTATGTCCCTTGGCATTTGGCGAAGTAGGAGTGAAGGAAAGAGTGAAATCCGTATTGAATTATAAAAGACCTGCATTTTGGATTTCTATGATAGCGATTGTGGTAGGCGTTATCGTTTCAGTTTGTTTCCTGACAAATCCGTCTAAAGAGTATCGTATCAGGATAACGATTCCGGCAGGTAGTACGGAAGAAATAATTTATCAGGAAGACTTTTTCTACTCGGATGAAGAAATATCTCCAAAAGGGAAGACGATTACTATTTTCTTAGACGAGGGTATGGGAGATACAGAAGTTGTATTAAAACCGATAGAAGTCAAGGAAGAGAATGCCTATGAACCGACTTATATAACCCCGGGAATGCCTGTTAAAATGGATGTGGAGAAGGGGGCGTGGTTTAAAATCGGTGTAAACATGCAGAATCCTACTGCAGAAGATATAGATATATATGTAACTGTACGTAATGTGGAGGTACGAATTGCTGACCGGGATTTCATAGAAGAAGAAAGTAATGAATCCGCAGAGGAAAATCATGATGGAGCTGCGGTGGAAAAGAATAATGACCTCACCGGAGAAAAGGACGATGAACCAACAGCGGGAAATAGTAATGAAAATAGCCCGGAAGCTCTCGAATTGATTACAGAAGAAATCAATGTAGAAAAAAGGGATATAACCCATGACGGAGTGGCGGATTATATTGTTACATCCATGTCCTATAATCCGGCTTATGTAGATGTAAATGCTACACTGCAGGACAGAATTGCGCAGCACATTAGATATGATGTGATTTTGGTTAGCGTATATGACGGAAAGGATTCTTCCGGTACCTATCGTGAAGAAAACCTACTTTGGAGTCGAGAATTTTCAGAGGCACATGTAGGAAATGGACAGTTAAGCATAGTGCAGTGGGACGGTCAGGATTATTTGCTGATGAGTAATCTCTGGGGAGGTCAGGGAATGGCCGGATGGGATTACGAAGTTTTTTCTCTGAATAAATCGGGAGAAAAGCAGGTACTGGACCAACAATTCGTAGAGTTTGAGATGGACAGAGGAAATCTGGTAGAATTTTATGGGAATTTTCAGCATTCCTTAGAGCAATATATTACTGATGGAGTTCTAATCGTAGCCTGCGATATTGATATGGAACAGCAACTGATCCGTACGCCGGATTGTTTGTATATACCTCAAAATTATTATACTCATGCATTTTCAAAGTATGACTATGAGGAGGTGCCTGCGGAGAAAGGATACGCCGGATTTCCGGTTAATGATTTGCAAAATGTGACCATGAAGATGGAAAAGTATAAATCCTGGGAAGGGGAGATTTTGATTGATAATCAAAGTGGTAGCAAATTAGTAACCGAAGAATGGTACTGTATTCAGAAATTGGAGAATGGTGAATGGCACCGTATGAGCGAGCTGATAGATGGAATATGGGAGCAAGTGGGATATGCTATTCAGGATGGAGAAACGGCAGTATTTCAGATAAATTGGAAAACATGGTTTGGAGAATTATCTCCGGGAAAATACCGCATTGTAAAGGCAGTATACCCTTCTTTATCAGATAGTTTAGAACCCTATTATTTAGCAGCAGAGTTTGAGATTAAATAGAAAAATTCTTTACCACCGGTTCATAACACAATGAATCGGTGGATTTTTATTATATCCACTTGACATATATAGGCGGTCGATATATACTATAGATGTTCGATATATAGATTGCCTACATAAGGAGGGTAAGAAATGGCTGTTGATAAAGCATTAATGTCAGGAAGCATGACAATGCTTCTTCTTAGGTTACTGGATGAAAAAGATATGTATGGATATGAAATGATAGATACTCTTCGCAAGAAATCTTGCAATGTATTTGAACTGAAGGCAGGAACATTATATCCACTATTGCATGGACTTGAAGAAAAAGGATTGCTTCGGGTTTATGAGCAGGAATGTCTCGGAAAAATTAGGAAGTATTATAGTATCACGAAAGAAGGAAGAGGGTTGTTGGAAACGAAGAAAGCGGAATGGAATGTGTATCAATCCGCTGTTGCCAATGTTCTTGCGATGGGGGTGTAGGTATGGAGGCATATTTAGAAAAATTATTATCGCAGATACGTTGTAAAAAAGCCAGACCATACATTGCTGATGAAATAAGAAGTCATATTGAAAGTCAGATTGAGGATAATCTCTCCGGCGGGATGGAATATGAAGAAGCAGAAAAAAATGCTGTTGCGGACATGGGGGATCCGATTGAAGTCGGAATATCATTGGATAAAATTCATAAACCCAGAATTGCTTGGAGACTGCTTGTTATTGTGGGGGTATTAAGTCTGTTAGGAATTCTGATACAACAGTCCATTTTTTACAAGTCGCTTCATAGTGATTTGACAATATATGAGCCGGAGACACTTCGATATACAACGGTAGGGTTTGTTTCCTCCATTATTTTCGGATTTATCATAATGTGTGTTATTTATTTTGTGGATTACACAGTGATTGCAAAGTATTCCAAAATCATCGGTTTGCTCATAATTGCTGCAGGGCTTATGTTCTTGACAGGATTCTTTGGTGGAACATCAAGTGGTGAATATTACAGTATCGGGTTTGGAATGTTTCGAATTTCGGCTACCTCACTCATGATGTTTTATGTGCCGCTTTATGGAGCTATTTTATATAAATATAGGGACGGTGGAGCTTTGGCATTGTTAAAGTCCTGCATCTGGCTGATAATTCCGGTTATCATTACTTTTAGAATGCCCAATATCGTTGTTACGGCAATTATCATGATTAGTATGCTAATCCAGCTTACAGCGGCAATTATGAAAGGCTGGTTTAGAATTCCTACTAAAAAGGCAATTGCTGGTTTATGGTCAGTTTTTATGGTGTTGCCGGCGGTTTTATTGTTCTTTATGTATATATTCCGTTGGTTAGACGATTATCAGACAGAAAGAATCCGTGCATTTTTATCTGCTTCCGGTGAAGGTTTTTACTTGACCTCTGTACTCAGAGGATTATGTCAAAACATCGAAATGATTGGAAATAGCGGTAATGACGTTATTGGTAGCCTTCCGGAGTTCAACAGTGATTATGTTTTTTCCTACATACTGAATAGCTATGGAATCATAGCCGGAATTATAATTGTTGCTATATTGGCGGCTCTTGTACTGTTCATTTTCGGAGCATCTGTTAAGCAAAAAAATGAATTGGGTATGGTTATGGGATTCGGATGCGGTATGATTCTTTTGTTAAATATTTTTATAAATGTGTTGTGCTCAGTGGGAATTCTTCCGCCTGTTTCATCCTTCCTGCCATTTGTTTCAGTGGGAAGGAGTGATATTTTATTATGCTACGCACTGGTAGGAATTATGATGAGTATATACAGGTATAAGGATGTGTATCCCAAGAGTATTAAATCATCACAGATTACGATTCCCAAAAGCTTTACGATAAATATTTAATCTAAAGATAGAAATCGGATTTTCCCGCTGAAAAATCTTAGAAAAACTGTATACTTCTCGTAAGAAATTTGTAAAAAACCCTTGTTATAATTGGTTTACGGAAAGGATGCCGGGTGCTTGGTATCTGAACAAATCAATAATAACGGGGGTATTTTTATGAAAAAAAGAATGCGCAAATGGATTTTTATGTTAAGCACCTTACTAATGTTGCTAAGTATTTCTGCATGCGGGAAGGAAAATCAAACGTTGCCGGAAGTTACACCGGAGCCACTTGCAGATTGGAAAACGAAAGGTTTTCAGGTAGGCGAAGAGGTGGAAGTAGGACAACTTTTGGGGACAGGAAACTACCAACCATGGGAACATGGCGGAGCGGGGGATGATATTTTGCATTTGTCATCGGGCGTATGCGACAATACCTTTTGGTTTTTTGGTACCATAGTTGACGAAGATGGGAAGTGGGTGCGCGGACCGAAGGGGGAGTATCAGGTGGAGCTGTATGATACGGAAAGCAATGAATATTCTACCGTGCGATTTACGCCTGCCCAGCTGGGCCTCACCGGAGAGATTGGACTTTTGGTAGACATGGATATGTTGAGTACAGGCGAGTACATGTTTCGATGGGCAGAGTACACACTGGAGGAAGAAAATTATCGACAGGTAGAGGATGTGTTGATTTTTACAAATCTTACCGGAGAGAACCATCAAGTAGATTTTTATGAGGTATTTGCGGAACAAAAGCTTGAGGACTATAGAGAAACAATTTTACCTATGAGACCTTCCGCAAAATGTCACACAGATAATAGAGGGAATGTTTGGTTAATACATTATGAATTGGGAGTGCAGCGCTTTTTCCTTTTTGACAGAGAGGGAACCCTGCTTATGGAGTACAAAGGCAGCGAGAGTCAACTCTTTTCAGAACCGTTTTTTACCTATGATAAGGAGTTGGTTTTGCCCATTTATGATGAGAGGCAGAATTGTTATGAGTTTTTCCAGGTCGATGTGGCAGGAAAACAGTTTACGTCACTGGTAAAGTTTAAGGCTCAGATGCCTAATATTATGCAATTTTATGGTATGAGTGAAAATAATGTATACTATTGTGCTTTAAGTTCGGAAGGACTGGGGGGAGAGTGCATTGTGTGTTGGAACATACTCACCGGTAAACGTACGGAAGTTTATGATTTTACGGTAGTCGGATATGGTACGTTACTTACTGCTGTAGATTCTGATAAAATGATGCTTCGAATGATGCGTACAAAAGAGGGTACTTTTAAAGATTGGGTAGTACCTTTGACGACGCAGGGGCAGGGAACAAATGCAGTGACGGTAGCAAGTTTTTTGGGAGGTGGAGATTTGCTGAAAACAGCGGTAACGACAGCCTCTATGGAAAATCCCTCTGCCCAATATACTTACGAAGATGCGTCCACAGAAGAAGCAAGGACCAGAATTTTGGCACAAATGTCCCAGGGAGAGGGACCGGATATTCTCTGTGTATCCATGACGGATTTTTATATGATGGCAGAAAAGGGAATGTTGCAAAATATGGAGGGACTCATTTCACAGGAAACGAAGCAGGAACTATTGCCGGGAGTACTGCAAATGGGAACAATAGAGAATGAGCTTTTCGGTATCACTCCGGCAGTGGCTGTGGAAACCTTTGCAGTGTCGGAAAGCTTGGGTACAAAAGAACAGTGGGATCTGGAGGAAATCATTCGGCTAATGGAAAAGGGGCAGCTTTCCGGAGCGATTCGCTCTTTGTATTTATTAGTTGATTCAACCACTGTTGCACGATTCTTGCTATTCGGGAATTTGGAAAATTCCTTTTTGATTGATTGGCAACAGGGAGAGTGTCATTTTGAAGATGAAAGATTTATTCACTTTTTAGAATTGACCAATCAGGATGTCATGAAGCAAAATGAGGAAAACTTGCAGGAAACAGATTTGATATATGCATATATGAGCTTGGAAGCCAGGCTGATTGATTTCTTTACAAAGGTTGAGACGGAAGGGTTACAAATAATCGGTTATCCGGGTGGAAATGGTGCAAGCTATCTGTGTGAGGATGGTGGTATGGTGGTAGTAAATGCAACTTGCACGGATTTGGAAGCAGTAGAATTCTTTTTAGAAACTCTTTTGGGAGAGGAAGTACAGGCAAGAAACTTAGTGAGTTTAAGTGTTCGGAAATTGAAACCGGAGGAGCATCTGGTCAGAGATGAAGCTGGTGTAGCATGGTGGATGGAGTCAAAGCCTATATTGAATTACGAGGATGGTACCACACCTCTGCACCGAGCGGCAGAATTTTTGGAAAGCTGTGTGCCGGAGACACGTAAGTTTTATGATATCAATATCATCATCAATCAAGAGGTTGAGGCTATGCTTGCAGAGGGAAAAAGCGCCGCAGAAACCGCAAAAATCATAGATAACAGAGTTCAGATATATCTGGACGAAAATAAATAGGAAAAGGGCAGCGAAGGCTGTCCTTTTTGCCGTCGCGGTATAATTAAGTGGACAGGAAATATTCGTAAAAAATGTAGATATATCAATGGATTTATGTTACACTAAAAATAACGTTTTTGTTTCGTGGAAGAGACAACTCATAAGGACTGATAACACATAAGGAGGACTTTTATATGGGATTTTTGGAATCATTTGGACTGAATTTCTTGATTTTAATATTGATTGCACTGGTGGTAAGTAGTGTGGGCTTTTACAAGTACGTTTACTTTATTTCTTTGGGCTACGGTTTTTCTGTGGCCGCTATGGGTATCGCCATGTTTATTATGTACTTTGGTGTATTGGACTGGGGTACTTTGGCAATGTGCATTTTGTTTACCGTATACGGATGCAGATTGGGAGGTTATTTACTCATCCGAGAATTGAAGAGTGCAGCATATCGCAGCGCCATGAAGAAGGAAATCAAAGACGGTTCTACCATGAAAATGGTGGCAAAGATAAGCATCTGGTCCAGTTGTGCACTTTTGTATGTATTGCAGGTTTCACCCCTGCTTTTCAGACTGGATGCAGCCAAGAGAGCCGGTGCAGGTTCCTTTGAAGGTGTGAATCCGGTGGCAATCATCGGTGCGGCAATTATGGCTTTGGGAATCCTTTTGGAATCTACGGCAGATATGCAGAAGAGTGCGGCAAAAAAGAAAAATCCTAACCGATTCTGTGACAGTGGTTTGTATAGAATTGTAAGATGTCCCAACTATTTGGGTGAAGTATTGTTCTGGACGGGAGTATTCGTTTCCGGTATCAATATTTATGCAAGTGTATGGCAGTGGATTGCGGCAACATTTGGTTATGTTTGTATCGTTTATATTATGTTTGGCGGTGCCAGAAGACTGGAACTTCGTCAGAACAGAAATTACGGAGAGGATCCTGAGTATCAGGCAAACGTGAAGAAAACACCGATTCTGATACCTTTGGTGCCCCTTTACAGTGTGGCGAAGTATAAATGGTTAGTAGGATAATATAACATAAGAGAAGGAATCTTAGGAGGTATTTACAAATGGAACAACGTTTAGAACCTTTATTTACACCATGGAAAATCGGTAATTGTGAAATCAAGAACCGCGTAGTTATGACATCCATGGGCGGAACGAATTTATTGGGCTGGATGGAGATAAACCACTTCGATAAGGCGGGGGCTGAATTTGTTATGGAAGTGGCAAAGCATGATTGCGGTTTGGTATTGCCGGGCTGTCAGCCGATTTATAACCCCATGCTGGGCCAGTGGCTACATAGAAAAAATGGCATGTATCGCAAATTAAAGAAATGGATGCCCAAGTTTCATGAAACGGGTGCAAAATTATTTGTACAGTTAACAGCAGGTTTCGGCCGTTCCTTTACCATCGATCATTTGATGGAAACTTTATATACCAATAAGGTGTTGAATGTATTGTCCAAGCCTATTATGAATCTGGATAAGATTACTGCGGCGCCCAGTCCTTCACCGAACCGTTGGTCTGACAAGGTGCCTTCCAGAGAAATGACAGTGGAAGAAATTCAGCAGTTTATTACCGCATTCGGAAAGACTGCCAAGAAGCTTCAGAAGGCAGGCGTGGACGGTGTGGAAATTCATGCGGTGCATGAAGGTTATTTGCTGGATCAGTTTACATTAAAGTATGTTAATAAGCGAGAAGACGAGTATGGCGGAAATTTTGAAAACCGATACCGTTTTGCTGTGGAAATCGTAAAGGAAATCAAGAAGGTTTGCGGAGAGGACTTCCCGGTATCTCTTCGTTACAGTGTTGAGTCAAAGACCAAAGGATTCAGACAGGGTGCACTTCCCGGGGAAGAATACGAAGAAGTAGGTCGAGATATGGAAGAGTCCGAAAAGGCGGCGAAGTATTTGCAGGATGCGGGCTATGATATGTTAAACTGTGACAATGGTACCTATGATGCATGGTACTGGGCACATCCCCCTATTTATATGCCTGAAAACTGTAATTTGGAGGACGTGGCACATATTCGCAAATTTGTGGATATTCCGGTGGTTTGTGCAGGTCGTTTGGATCCCAGAGTGGCAGCAGATGCCATTAAGGATGGCCGTATCGATGGTGCGGGTTTTGCACGTCCTTTCCTGGCTGATCAGGAATGGGTAACCAAGTTAAAAGAAGGAAGAGAAGAGGATATTCGTCCTTGTATCCTTTGCCATAACGGATGCTTTAATATGTGTCATTATAAGGGTGTTCCTAATGACCAGGATTTAAGTGATTCACTGCATCTGGCACGTTGTGCGGTAAATGCTGAAACCATGCAGACGAACAAGCATAAGATAGTACATACTGAGGAACCGAAGAAGGTACATATAATTGGTGGTGGTATCGGTGGTATGGAGGCAGCAAGGGTACTGAAGCTTCGCGGACATGAGCCGGTCATTTATGAAAAAGCAGGGGAACTTGGCGGGACCTTTATTGCTGCCAGTGCGGAAAGCTACAAGGGCAAACTGCGTGACCTTTTGGCATGGTATAAGAAGCAGATGGCAGATTTGGATATTGAAATACATTTGAATACCGAAATTAAAGATATTGACGAATTCGCAGGCAGGTATGTAATCGTAGCGACAGGTTCTAAGCCCAGAGTACTTAAAAAAGTAAAGGGACATGAGAATATGATTGAAGCTTGTGAATTCTTAAACGGTGCAGAAGTTGGTGAAACAGTTGCTGTTATCGGCGGCGGTCTGACCGGTTGTGAAATTGCTTACGAGCTGGCACTTCAGGGTAAAAAACCCATTATTGTGGAGACGAAGGATGACTTGATTGCCCAGAAGGGTGTATG
>JAZSII010000296.1:0-4289 GCA_045533725.1 Acetatifactor sp.
CCATCCAATGCCTGATAGTAGAAGCCATAACGGTATAAGCCCCCCTTATCCGCTTCCTCTTCCTGCTCCTCTACAATTTCCTGTCCAAAATAAAAGAGGGAATCCGTCATCTCCATCAAAAACAGATTGGGCACATAATCCGGCGTCACATTTAAATCCACGCTGGTTTTGCCATAAGTTCGCAAATTCACCTGATTTTCCTGTATTCCAACACCTTTATCACTTCCACACCCTTGCAGGAAAAGAAGTGATACCAATATAAGTATTATGCTTATCCATGATTTTCTCTTTATGTAATTCATAACTTAATTCCCTCTTTTATGTTAAATAAATGCCATATTCTTTTTCTGTAACTCTCACAACAGTCTTATCCCCATCTCAACCATTACACCAGTGACTACTCTACCAGTAGTATACTACCAACTTCCTACATGTGCAATTTAAGTTCTTATTTTGTTTTGCGCCTATTCCACATCCATTAACGTTCCTATGAAAATCGGCAATTTATTCTCAGTATCAATAATCATATAGACAAATGGTCTGTCCAGTATTACTTCCTTCGGTTTATCCAGCGGTCCGCTGGTACCGCCCGCCATGGCCACTGCAGTAACCGCGCCGGCTCTGGTACCTTGCTCTCCTACCTCAATATATGTTTTATGCAACACATCACCTATATAAACATTTCCTTCCAGATATTTCCCAATACCGGAAAAATCTGCCTTGTACACATCAAAGGCATCCGGCATGCCCATATCCGCAAGTATCCACCCCAGATGATCCTTATACTCTGTCTTAAACTTGGGAAGTGCTGTATTTACCGGTTCATCGGATACATTGCTTAACAGCCTCTGCAAGCTCTCACCGCTCAAAGCGTTTACATACTCAGCCACACTGACTCCCTCCTTGGGTAACAGTGCCACAAAAGCATAGCCGGCTCTTTTGTAGTTCTTGACAAAACCGGTAGCAAGCTCATCCTCCAGATAGATATACTCCTTTCCATGCATTAACTCTACCTGCCTGCCCGTTCCGTTCTCCAATGTAAACACACCGTCCTGCACCGCATGCTCCTCATAAGGAATGATCCATTCAGCCTCAAAAGCCAATGCATTAATCAAATACATAACCGCTTCTGTTGGTATTTCATCTATAATTTGTGGTATCATATTATTTGTATTTTGGGATACCCATTGATTGATTTCTTCCACTGCATATTTGTCAAATTTACGCTTGTAAATATCAGCTCCGTAATAATCGGCATTGGTTTGCAAAAAGTCCTGTTCTGCCCGAAAATCCTCTGTATCCCTAAACCACATGGAATTGGCTAACTGCAACTGTCCCGCTTCCTCCTTCGGCAACCGTGACATGTATGTATACATATATTCGTTCAATTCCTCTGTGGTCAGTCCCAATACCTGCTCCATCTGTGTGCGCGTTTCTCCTTCCGCACCATTTACGGTCATTGCCAATGCACTGATAACCGATAAGGGCGATATCAGTGTACTTTCTCCCTCCCGCATGGAAGCCTGAAACAGACGAATCCCAAAATCTGCGACCGCCACATTGCCTGCGCTTAAATTTTCCATGGTTTCCACCTTTTGCGGTGTGATTCCCTGCATCAAATCTTCTGCCGCTGCCGTTACCGGGCGATACCATAGGAAAAGGCCTACTGCACAAAGAGCCACCGCCGCAGCCGCCACCCATTTGTACCAACCCGTTTTTCGTACTTTTCCTGCTTTTTTCTTTACATTTGTTATGTTTTCAGGATTATCCAAATCATACATTTGCACTCGAAGTGCATCCACATCCTTTATCAATTCTTCATCCACAAAATTTAATGCATCCTGCAATTCTTCCGGTCTCATACCACATATCCCTCCTTTTCCAAGTAAGTCTTCAACTCCAGTCGGGTACGATACAATAAGCTCTTAACCTTCGCCTCACTCATACAACAATAACGCGAGACCTCCTTTACACTATCCTGGAAATAATATCTTCCCAGAAATACATGCCTTGCCTCTTCCGATATCCCCCACAAAAAAGCACTCAACACTTCGCCAAGCGCCTTGGCATCCACTGCTTCTGCGGTGGTATCTCCTGCTGATACGCACTCCTCCAGCTCTGTTAGTGCAAGAGCATACTGACTATTCTTGCGCTTCTGACGATTCCTCTTTCGAAAGATGTCTATGGAAATGCGTCTGGTCAACTTTCCTAAATAAGTCGATAAGGTTACCGGTTTATGAGGCGGCATGGAATTCCACGCTGCCAGATAGGAATCATTGACGCTCTCCTTGGAATCCTCCTCGTCCTCCAAAATGTTATAAGCAATCTTATGTAAGTAGCGGTCATATTTAAGTTGCGTTTCCTGAATGGCAGCCTCATCTCTCTGCCAATACAGTTCTACAATCTTCTCGTCCTGCATCATAAAATTCCCTCCCTTCACTTATATACTCGTCAAAAAAGGAAAATGGTTGCAAAAAGCGACCGAATCACTCGGTCGCTCTTGTAGTATAATTAGTGATGGAACAATCTGATTCCGGTAAATGCCATAGCCATGTTGTACTTATTCGCACATTCAATAACTAAATCATCTCTTACAGAGCCGCCGGGCTGTGCAATATACTTCACACCGCTCTTGCGTGCTCTTTCAATATTGTCTGAGAAGGGGAAGAATGCATCGGAACCTAAGGTTACATCCTGCATTCCGTCTAACCATGCACGCTTTTCTTCACGGGTAAATACTTCAGGCTTTACCTTGAAGACCTTCTGCCAAGCGCCCTCTGCCAGTACATCCATGTATTCTTCACCAATGTAGTTGTCAATTGCATTGTCTCTGTCTGCACGTCCTACAGTGTCAAGGAACTGAAGTCCCAACACCTGGGGTGCCTGACGGAGATACCAGTTGTCAGCCTTCATACCTGCTAATCTGGTACAATGTACACGTGACTGCTGACCTGCACCGATACCGATTGCCTGACCGCCCTTTACGAAGCATACAGAGTTAGACTGGGTATACTTTAAAGTAATCAGCGCAATCTTCATATCGATTAATGCAGACGCAGGGATATCCTTGTTTTCAGTAACGATATTGGATAACAAATCACCATTGATGTCCAGTTCATTTCTGCCCTGTTCAAAGGTGATACCATATACCTGCTTCTTCTCCAGCTCTGCAGGAACGTAGTTTTCATCAATCTGAATAACGTTGTATCCGCCCTTTTTCTTTGCCTTTAAGATTTCCAAAGCTTCCTCGGTATAGCCGGGAGCGATTACACCGTCTGAAACTTCACGCTTAATAAGTTTTGCAGTATCCACGTCACAAACATCAGACAGTGCGATGAAATCACCAAAGGAGGACATTCTGTCTGCACCTCTTGCTCTTGCATATGCGCAAGCCAAAGGGGATAAGTCGCCCACGCCATCCACCCAGTAAATCTTAGCCAAAGTTTCATCCAAGGGAAGACCTACTGCTGCACCTGCGGGAGATACATGCTTAAAGGAAGTAGCTGCAGGAAGTCCTGTTGCCTGCTTTAATTCCTTTACCAGCTGCCAGCCGTTGAAAGCATCCAAAAAGTTAATATATCCCGGCTTACCGTTTAATACGGTAACAGGTAAATCACTGCCATCCTCCATATAAATGCGGGAAGGCTTCTGATTGGGGTTACAACCATATTTTAATTCCATTTCGTTCATCTTATTTTCTCCACTTTCTGTTCTTTTTGTTTCATCCGCCATGTAACCGGATTATGCGTTTTTATTTACAATCTTAGTCTCGTACTTGCCTGTTTCGATATCAATGAATCTCACAAACAAAGAAACCTTGTTTTCCTCGTTCAAACTGTTCCAAAGCATATCAGTAAATGCATCCATATCATCCGGAATACTTACCCACTTAGGTTCGCCTTCGAAGCTGGGCAAAGGATTGCCGTCATGCATATATGTATGAATGAAATGACCTTCACCGGCTACAGGGTTCTCGTAAGCATAGGTATAACGGTTGCAAGCATCCGGGTTACCATTATTGCTCTTCAAAATAGACATTGCGTAGTTGTACTTACCATTTTCGATATGCATAATACCGGAAATACGAGGGGTGTAGTTCGGGCCGTCGGGCTCAAACTCACGACATCTCAAAGACTGTTCAAAAGTAAGCTGCTTGTCCATACCTTCGTAAATAGTATCGGTCTGGTCGCCGTTAGTTACGATGGTCTTGTTGCCAAGTACACGTACCGGTGCGTAAATAATCAAGCTGGGGTCTTCTAACTTAGAAGGGTCAAAAGCCTGGGTACGGA
>JAZSII010000127.1:0-2835 GCA_045533725.1 Acetatifactor sp.
GAGGCTTATCTTATGAACACTTCTGTAAGTTCGTCAAATGGTATTTATACTTCAATCTTCATGAATCAAAACGGAGAGTTAAAAAATGAAAGCCACCAACCACTTTTGTCACTATCACCAACCATTTTTGTCCACATTACCCAAAAAACAGCACAGCCACAGGCTGTGCGTTTTTCCTCCGCTTGGGCTGTATTCGGCTGCGGCAGGAATGCCGGAGGCCCAATCCTGTCTGCTCCGCTGCAGGAACTGCTTAAATTCCATTTATTCCATAAAATCCAGTGTCTCTTTCATCCACCGTTCAAAATCTACTACCATAGGAGATTGATTGCCACCATGCCCGGCATTATCATAAACTGATAGTTTTTTATTCACCTTTTCCGGCAATGCGTTGTAGATCTTTTCAGACATCCATACAGGGGTCCTGTCGTCATTCTTCCCGACAATCAACAATACAGATTTCCTGAATTTTGGGGCAATATGAAATGGCATCTGATTTTTTGGAAAATTATCGGGAACTACAAGGTTGGCTGCTGTTTTTCCTTTTGGATGAACTTTTACAAGTTGGGGAATTACATCTTCAAATGATGATGGAGTTCCCAGCAGAATACATCCTTTCACATTTCTGCTGTTGTGTGCTGTAATCATACTTAGATATGCACCAGTGGACCACCCCAGCAGGAAGATTTCCTTTTTGTCCACTTCAGGCTGTTTTGCTACAGTTTTGATGACAGCGGCATAATCCAGAAGCATTTCTGTATAGCAAAGGTAATCCTTGTTCATCTCAAATTGGGAACTGTTTCCAAAGCCGCACCAGTCAAATGTAACAACATTATAGCCGTTTGCAGCATATACAGCAGCCAAATCTATTTGCATGTATGACATGTTACCGGCATCTCCATTGCATATGATGAGAGTTGGCCTTTTTTTGTTGTCTTTGGTCTTATATGGCAACATCTCTTTTTGCCCTGCTTTATAATCGGGCATATCTTGTGCAGGGAAGAACCAGGTCTCTATCTTGTAGCCATCTTTGGTTTCCACCGGCAAGTTCTTGTATACAAGTCCCCTTTCTTGAGGTAACCGGATATATTTTCTGTCGGGAATAATACCGTATGATTGCAAAGTAATCAGTATTGCTACAAGTAATAATAGAAAGCGTCTCATATTTTTATATGTTATTTTGAATATGATTTCTAAATTACAGAATTGAATATTTTTCAATACCAGTTTACGGGTGCAATTACTGATTTATCGGTTACCCACAGGTATCTGCTCCACTATACTTTCCCACTCTTTCCATCCTTCTTCTTTTATGAGCATTCCTTCTACCGGCGAGGACAACATTCCATAATATATACCTGTTTCGTGAGAAACATACATTGTAACCTCTTCAATCTTGTCTTTTGGCTCTTTTTCAAAGCAGCTTGTGAAAATGAAGGCTATTGCCAATAATAAGATTTGAGAAAATTGTTTCATAATGTCAGTCTGTTTAATTTCCATTCATTTGCAATAAACGTGCAAAAACCGTAATTACTGCCCCTTTAAACTAGATTTCTTGCAGAAACTCATATTGTTCATCAATGCATTATTGAATTTGTAGGATTCTCGTTTGCTGCACCCCATGAACGGAGAGCTACAGTAAAGATTGTAATCAACAGAATGGCACCTACTGCCACTGCATATACCCACCATGACATAGTTGTGCGATAAACATATTGTTGCATCCAGCCGGAAATGATATAATGACTTGCAGGTATTGCCACTGCCGAACATATTGCAACTATGATAATATACTTGCGGTTGAACATTTGCAGAATACCACCCACAGACGCTCCGTAAACTCTTCTTATACCTATTTCCCTGCGGCTGTATTGCGTTTCAAACAGCACCAAACCGAACACCCCTATAATGGATATTACAATTGACAGCAGTGAGAACAATGTAATAAGTACCGACAGCTTGTCTTCACGTTGGTAAACGAATTCAAGTTCCTCATCAAAGAATTTTATCTTTATCTTCTCCGGATCTGAATCGGGAGACATCTCCATTATTGAGTTCCTGATATATTCCCTTATCTGAGCAATTTCTGCTCCAGCATTGGTACGGACATAGGCATGTTTTGGTATATCCCAGGAATGCTTGCCAAAAACAAGAAAGGCATAAGGATTGATATTGTACTGCGCAGGCTGGAAGTTGAAATCCTCACATATGCCAACTACAGGTGTAGTTTCATCTTCCAAATGTCCATTAATTGTTGTTTCAGTTGTTATTCCCAAATCCCTGGCTGCAGTCTTATTGAAAATTAAGGCACCTGTTTCACTCTTGTCATCTGAAATAAGGAAATCTCTCCCTTCTGCAATATCAATTCCCATGACCTTCAAAAAATTACATGATACCGGATATACATCAAATACCTGATGGGTGCCATCTTCCAATTGGCGGCTCCACTGCATTTGGTCGGCAGCAACAAAATTTCCGCGTCCTAAAGCAATATCCTTAATCTGGGGATTCTGTTTCAGGCGCTCAAGTAGAGCATCACGTTTTGAGTAGTCCGTATCGTAATTCCATTTTGCATTTACGTCCTCATATGGTATTGACACCGCCAAAAGATTCTCCTTATCAAATCCCATATCTCTGGAAAGCATATATTTGTGTTGTGTCCATATGAACAATGCAGAAAGACGTAGTGAAAAAGGTATGGTGTATTGTATCCCAACCAGTATATAGCGCATGATGCGGCCTGAACGTGAGGCTGAAAAGTCTCCTTTAATGACAAATGCCGGTGAGAACCTTGTAATGTACCAGGCAGGATATAGTGACACAAGTATTCCAAAAATC
>JAZSII010000208.1:0-6931 GCA_045533725.1 Acetatifactor sp.
CAGTCTCTGATTGCTACCAGAATGCCTACCGATTTCATGCTTCCTATTTTAGAGAAGATGGATAAGGTTGGATATCATTCAGTAGAATGCTGGGGTGGTGCTACATTTGATGCATCTCTTCGTTTCTTAAAGGAAGATCCATGGGACAGACTTAGAAAGATCCGTGACGGATTCAAGAATACTAAGTTACAGATGCTTTTCCGTGGACAGAACATCTTAGGTTACAGACCTTACGCAGATGACGTGGTAGAGTACTTCGTACAGAAGTCTATCTCTAACGGTATCGATATCATTCGTATTTTCGACTGCTTAAATGACCTTCGTAACTTACAGGCAACTGTAGATGCTACCAATAAGTTCAAGGCTCAGGAAGGCAGAGGTCATGCACAGATCGCTCTTTCTTATACCTTAGGTGATGCTTATACTCTTGAGTACTGGGCAGACATGGCTAAGAAGATCGAAGAAATGGGTGCAGACTCTATCTGTATCAAGGATATGGCTGGTTTGTTAGTTCCTTACAAGGCAACTGAATTAGTTACCGCTATGAAGAGCCAGACCAAGCTTCCTATCCAGTTACATACTCACTACACCTCAGGTGTGGCTAGTATGACCTACCTTAAGGCTGTTGAAGCAGGTGTTGATGTAATCGATACCGCAATGCTTCCTTTCGCTCTTGGTACTTCCCAGCCTGCAACCGAAGTTATGGTTGAGACCTTCAAGGGTACCGAGTATGATACCGGATTTGACCAGAACTTACTAGCTGAAATCGCTGATTACTTCAGACCTTACAGAGACGAGTGTCTTGCAAGCGGACTTCTTAATTCTAAGGTTATGGGTGTTGATATCAAGACCTTATTGTATCAGGTACCCGGCGGTATGCTTTCCAACATGGTTAGCCAGTTGAAGGAGCAGAACGCAGAAGATAAGTACTACGACGTACTTAAGGAAATCCCTGAAGTTCGTAAGTATCTTGGTGAGCCTCCTTTGGTTACCCCTTCTTCACAGATTGTTGGTACTCAGGCTGTATTTAATGTTCTTTTGGGCGAAAGATACAAGATGGCTACTAAGGAAACCAAGGCAGTTCTTCGTGGTGAATACGGTCAGACCGTTAAGCCTATGAGCCAGGAAGTTATCGACAAGGTTATCCCCGGCGAAGAAAGAATTACCTGTCGTTTCGCAGATACCATTCCTAATGAGTTGGATAAGTTGGAAAGTGAAATGGCTGAGTGGAAGCAGCAGGATGAAGACGTATTGTCTTATGCATTATTCCCTCAGGTTGCTACTGACTTCTTCAAATATCGTCAGGCACAGCAGGAAAAGGTTGATATGACCGTTGCAGATGGCAAGAACGGCGCATACCCAGTGTAAGCTACGAGCCACGCACTTACAAAAATGAAAAGAGCCGGAAGAGAGCATTTATGTTCTCTTCCGGTTATTTTTGTTTTAATAAGTATGCGGAAGCAGCCGCAGGCTTGCGAAACATTAGTTTCGCAAGATGAGTGTGGATTACAATGTGGTGTGATGCAAAGAGAGCATTAATGTTCTCTTCGCAAATCTTAAGGCAATCTTAAGGTTACCCTTAAGTGTTCTTCAGTTTGCCACTTTACAATAGCAAACAGACAAGGAGGAAATAAAAATGTTGGAATGTAAAAATCTTACAAAAAGCTATCAGGAGAAGTGTGTAGTAAAAAATTTAAGCTTCAAAGTAAATCGAGGTGAGGTATTTGCTTTTTTGGGGAGCAACGGCGCAGGAAAGACCACAACCATTAAGATGATATTGGGATTGGTGAAAAAGGACAGTGGAGAAGTAATATGTGACGAGGGTATGAAAATAGGTTATTCTCCCGAAACACCGTATTTTCCACCATTTTTAACCGGATATGAGGTTTTGGAGTATTATGCTTCCCTTCAAAAAATACCCAAAACAAAGCGTCGGGAAGAGATAGAAGGATTATTGGAAATTGTAGGGTTGGAAAATAATAAAACAAAAGTTAAGCATTATTCCAAGGGAATGCTTCAGAGACTGGCATTGGCTCAATCCCTATTAGGGAATCCGGAGCTTTTAATCCTAGATGAACCTACTGCAGGCTTAGATGCCATGGGAAGAGTGGAAATTATGCAATTGATACATACCTTACAAAAGTCCGGAAAAACCATATTGATTAATTCCCATATTCTGAATGATATAGAAAGAGTATGTGATAGAGGAATTATTATTAAGAAAGGTGTACAATTGGGAACTTGGAATAAGGGGGATAATACAGGAAAAACCTTGGAAGAAACATTTTTGGAGTTAGTAGGAGGTATAGGAGAATGAGCATCGCAGTAACAGCCTTGAAAGAAAAAATACGTAGAAAGGAATTATATATCGTGTCCATTATAGGAGTGCTGATTCTGCTGATTTTTGGTACAGGCACAGGCTCTTTGTCCATTAATGGTGTGGCTATTACGGATTACAAAATGCTGGCACCCATTCTTATAGTTGTAGTGAATGCGGTTGGTTGTGTGTTGACTTTGATTATGAGTTTAAGTACCATTCCCAATGAGTATGAACGCCATACCAGTCATCTGGTGTGGATTCGTGGAATTTCACAGTCTAGGTATCATGGAGAATTAGCACTTGCTAACGTGTTTGCAGGACTCATTTCTGAAGGGATTCTATTTATAGCTATGTTGGCTTTCGTCATAACACAAGGGAAAGCGGATGAGGCATGGCGCCTGATCCCAGCATATCTTATAGTGGGAATCAATATTACCATTATGGCCCTGCTTACCAGTGTGTTGACAGTGGTACTGCCTAAATTTGCAGCAGGAAGTATAGCAGCACTGGTGGTATTTTGTGGTATTTTTCATGGACTACTATCTACCTTGAAAGATATGTTGGGTGGATTCGGTGGTCAGCTGATTAAATATATTCTGAAGGTGATACCTAATTTACATAATATGCAAACTCAGGCAGGAAGTGTGCTTGGAAAAGCAAAAGTGGATGCCCATAGCATTTGGGTAGGACTCTTGATTATGTATATATTAGTAGTATGCATAATGGTAGTGAAAAAGAAGGAAGCCTGATTGGCAAGGAGTGAATAGATATGAAGCGTATAGTAATGGGAATTCTGGGTGTGGTATTGTTAACAGGTGTGTTGATAACAGCGGAGTATGGTTTATCAAAGGAAAATATAGAGGTTTATGAGGAGTCAATTGCTTTACAGACAAAGCTGGATGGTATTGGATTCGAGGGATTCGATATAGCAGATTATCCGATGGCTTTTTATGATGGAGAAAAGGATTATGTGCTTACTAGAGAAGGGACAGGGTATACAATAACAAAGAGAAAGGCGTTAGTTGATTTTATAGCAGCCACAGCATATCCCGTGGATGGTCATTTTGAGGTACATACTCCTACAGTGGAGAAAATGTCTTCTTTGGTAGGCATTTTTGGTGCTTTAGAAGGGGCAGAGTATGGTAAAAATGAACATATTATAACTCTATGGCATGAGGCATTTCATTGTTATCAGTTGACCAATTATTTGACCAATATTGAAGCTTTTTGCACCACAGCTGTGGAGGAAAGCAAGATTGCAGAAATTGTAGATGTGCATGAACAGGCGGTGGAACTCTATAAACAACAGGCGGCTCTGTTGGAAGAAGCTGTTAAGTGTGAAGCGATAGACAAAATCAGAGAATATATAGTACAATATAAGAAGTTGGAAGATAAAAGAAATCTGTTACTTGAGGAAGAAATCATAAATCTGGAAAGATATTATACCACAGTGGAAGGTAGTGCCTGTTATGTAGAGGCGAATGTTTGTAAAGTCTTAGAGCCTGAACGGTTTGAAGCAGACTATGTGAATACCATTAGTGAGTATGCGAATGGTACTGCCAAATATTATAAAGCCGGTATGGCACAGTGTATGATACTGGACAAAATAGCTCCTCAATGGAAGGACGGATACGATTTTTCGAAGGTTCCCATGGAATTGATTTATGAAATTCTCGGAATATAATTAGAATAAATAACAAAAGCTGGTGTTTATGGAGGAAATTATGGAGTACAAAGTGCTTGCGGCAGATGATGAAACAGAACTTTTGGATGCGTTGGAGTTATATTTTGAGAGAGAGGGTATACAGTTGCTTAAGGCGGATAACGGTATAACTGCTATGGAGTTGTTCCGTACGGAAACGCCACATTTAGTACTCTTGGATATTATGATGCCCGGATTGGATGGGATTTCGGTATTGAGGAAAATACGGGCGGAAAGCAAAATACCTACCATAATGATGACTGCAAAGGGTGAGGATTATGATAAGATTCTTGGATTGGAGCTGGGAGCCGATGATTATATAACTAAGCCATATAATCCTATGGAGGTAGTAGCAAGGGTAAAAGCACAATTACGTAGAAATTATGATTATAAGGATTCTGTGCAACAAACAAATGTGGAGTGGAAATGCTTTGATTTGGTACTGGACAGTGAGGCAGGAACAGTTACAAAGGGTGGACAAAATATTGAATTGACGAAGACGGAATTTAGGCTGTTGGAGATTCTTATGAAAAACCAGGGCAGGATATTGACCAAGCAACAGCTGTTTGATTATGCCTGGGGGGATGAATATATAGCAGGAGATAATACTATTATGGTACATATCAGTAATCTGCGTAACAAAATTGAAGATAATTCTAAGGCACCAAGGATATTGAAGACCATCAAAGGATTAGGATATAAAATAGAGAGGGAATAAACTTGAGAATTAAGAAAAGTATTTTTACGAAGCTGATAGGAAGTTTTTTACTATATGCAGTACTGATTGTAATTACTTTTGTGGTATGTTTTTTATTACAAGCTTTGGTAATCACGGAGGGAACTATTACTAAGCTTTCTCCTGAAAGTATGATTGATGACAGCGGAAATGTAACCAACATAGAGATTGCAAAAAAGTTGGGTGGTTGGATAGAAGAACTGGATGCTGAAAACAGAGTTGTTCAGGTATATGGTGAAAAACGGACATCTGACTGGCAGTATAGTAATGGTGAAATCCTAAAAATGTGCTCTTCTTTTGCGGATACGGAGTATATAGGAATATTTATAAGTGTCGCAGAAGACACCAAGAGATTCCTATGCGTTTATGATAGGGATATGATAAAAGCGGATGGCACCATAATCCTGAATGATATCGGAAAATATGGAATAATTGATATTTTTCCTTTGTTCTTTGTTTTTTGTTTTTTAGAAATAATATGTATTAGTGTTTATTTAAAAAAGAAAATTAATAAGCCTTTGGTAGAAATCAGTGCGGGAATGGAGCAACTAAGAAGGGGAGACAGCAATGCCAGACTTCATATAAAAACAGAGGCAGAATTCGAGGAAATTGTAAATACCTTTAATATGATGGCTGAGCAGTTGGAGAAGGAAAAACTGGAAAAAGAACAGATGACCCAAAAGAAAAATCAAATGCTTTTGGAACTGTCCCATGATATTAAGACCCCTATTTCTACCATAAAGAGCTGTGCCAATGCTTTGGAGGAAGGACTGGTGCCGGTAGAAAAGGTGCCGGAGTATTATCATATTATTGAAGCGAAGGCGGACAGAGTACAGGCATTGTCAGAGGATATGTTTGTAATGTTGAAAATGGACAATCCGGGTTACCATCCTCAGCTTGAGAAAGTAGATATGTGTGAGTATCTGCGTCAGCTATGTACGGAGTACTATGATGAAATAACGAAAACAGGATTAGAGTTAGAGGTAGAGATTCCGGAAGAAAAGCTGGAAAGAATGCTGGATACCAATCTTTTTGCCCGTGTAGTAGGGAATCTTCTAACCAATGCAGGTAAGTATAATCAGACCGGAGAAAAAGTTGGCATAAGATTGTTTCAGGAAAAGGAGCATATGGTACTGGAGGTTTATGATGACGGAGAGGCTATAGATAAAACTTTTGCAGAGCAGATGTTTCAGGCCTTTTCCAGAGGAGACAGTGCCAGAAAAACGGATGGCGGAACCGGTTTGGGATTGGCTATTTCTAGAATAATTGTAGAAAAGCATGGCGGAACCATAGAATACTGCAGGGAAAACAAAGAGAATGTATTTATGGTGAGGTTATAGAGTGGTAAATCAGAGACTTTTCTTCACGGTCTTACCAACAAAGATATGTATTATTAATATAAGCTGATTGTTTTAAGGGCATCTTTCTGTGTGGAAGATGCCTTTTCCGCTTTCTTGACAATCTTTTTCTTAACCATTAAAATATAAGGGATATAACATGCAAATTTATAAGCAAAGGAAAGGTTTTCCATGACGAAGCAGCAGGATATTTTTGATATATTTAGAGCGCATTACAATAACATGAGTAAAAGCCACAAAAAGATCGCAGATTTCATAGTAAATCACTATGATCAGGCGGTTTTTATGACAGCAGCAAAGCTGGGTTCGTGCCTTGATATCAGCGAATCCACGGTAGTGCGTTTTGCTATGGCACTTGGATACAACGGTTATCCACAGTTCCAGAAAGATTTGGAAGATTGTGTGAAAGTGAAACTTAGTGCAGTACAGAAGATGGAAGCCAAGTATGGCAAGAGTTCCCAGTCGGAAGTATTGGTTTCAGTATTAACTTCCGATATGGAAAAAATCCAGCATACCATTGATAATTTGGACCCGGTAGCATTTGAAACAGCCATGGATACGATTTTAAATGCCAGAAACATTTATATTATGGGGCTTCGAAGCAACGAACCTTTGGCGGGTTTCCTGCATTTTTATTTAAATATGTTTCGTGGCAATGTAATTCGGTTGAATACCACCAGTGTAACAGAGACTTTTGAACAGATGATTCGAATCAGTGAAGATGATTGTTTTATTGGTATCAGTTTTCCCAGATATTCCATGAGAACATTGAAAGCGATGGAGTTCGCCAATGCCAGAAATGCAAAGGTAATTGC
>JAZSII010000091.1:0-2372 GCA_045533725.1 Acetatifactor sp.
CTGGCAGTCGTGACCTTCAAGAATATTTCTGCTTATCCGTTGGATATTACAGAAGAAGAGCTGGTGGAACGTTTTGTACGGGGAGATAAGTCCAGACATACAGAAGGAAACGGTCTGGGATTGAATATTGCTAAAAGTCTGATAGAATTGCAAAAAGATACCATGAAACTGGTGATAGACGGGGATTTGTTTAAAGTAATTTTGACATTTCCGGTCATAGAATAAGTGAGGCGGCATATGAATCAATGTAATTATCAAAAAGAACTGGATAAGATTTTGCAGGAGTTGACAGGGGATCTTGCTGAGGAAGAAATCCCTAAGTCTTTGTTCTTGCACAGTTGTTGTGCTCCTTGCAGCAGTTATGTGTTGGAGTACCTGAGCAAATATTTCCAAATCACGGTGTTTTATTACAATCCTAATATTTCAGCCTATGAGGAGTACTACAAGCGTGTGGAAGAGCAGAAGAGGCTGATTGCCTGCTATAATGAAAAGGGTATGGGTTACCCGATTTTGGTTGTGGAAGGAGATTATAAACCGCAGGTGTTTTTTGAAGCGGCAAAAGGCTTGGAAAATTGTCCGGAGGGTGGAGAACGTTGTTTTAAGTGTTTCGAACTGCGTCTGGAGGAGACTGCCCGCAAAGCCAAGGAGGCCGGGGCGGACTATTTTGCCACAACGCTTACCATCAGTCCCTTGAAAAATGCTCCAAAGCTGAATGAAATCGGGGAAAGGCTGGCGCAGACATACGGAGTACCATGGCTTCCGTCAGACTTTAAGAAAAAGAACGGATATAAGCGTTCCATCGAACTTTCTGCGGAGTATGGGCTGTACAGGCAGGATTATTGCGGCTGTGCTTATTCCAAAGCGGAGCGTGAAAGACAGAAGGCATCGGAATAGTATGTATATTGAAGTATCGTGAAAAGGAATCGGTTTCTGACAAAATAGGATATTGTCAGAAGCCGGTTTTTACGTTATAGTAGTAACAATGAATGCAAAGTGAGGAAGAAACAATGAAGAAAATTCTTGATTTAATATCCGAAGAAATGCAAAAAGCCTTTGAGACCGCAGGTTACGCGCCGGAGCTTGGCAAGGTTACAATCTCCAACAGACCGGACTTGTGTGAATATCAGTGTAACGGCGCCATGGCAGGCGCAAAACAGTACAAAAAGGCTCCTATCATGATTGCCAATGACGTGGCAGAAAAGCTTGCTGACAGCAAGGTGTTTTCAGAAGTAAATGCAGTGGCTCCCGGCTTTTTGAATTTAAAAGTGAAGGAAGCTTTTTTGAAGGAATATCTGGAGGGTATGGCAGCAGATGAAAAATTCGGTCTGGATATGCCTGAAAATCCTAAGAAAATTGTA
Organism: Acetatifactor sp.; assembly: GCA_045533725.1. Lineage (GTDB taxonomy): Bacteria > Bacillota > Clostridia > Lachnospirales > Lachnospiraceae > Acetatifactor. Next base: position 1,359 of record JAZSII010000091.1, read on the forward strand.
ATTGACTACGGTGGACCCAATATTGCAAAAGCATTGCATGTGGGACATTTGCGTCCGGCCATTATCGGTGAAGCAGTAAAGAGAATCGCACGTTACGCCGGACAGGAGGTCATCGGTGATATTCATATGGGTGACTGGGGTATGCCCATGGGATTAGTTATCTGCGAATTGCAGTTGAGATACCCTGAACTTCCTTATTTTGATGAAAGCTTTACCGGAGAATATCCCGAAGAAGCGCCTTTTACCATTGCAGAGCTGGAGGAGATTTATCCTACTGCCAGCGGTAAGTCTAAGGAGGATCCTGCTTATAAAGCAAAGGCCATGGAAGATACGGCGAAGCTGCAGAATGGTGTAAGAGGACATCGCGCTCTTTGGAATCACATTATGCGTGTGTCTATCGCAGATTTAAAGCGTAATTACGAGAATTTAAATGTAGATTTCGATTTGTGGAAGGGAGAGTCCGACGCACACCCTTGGATTCCTAATATGGTAAAAGATATGAAGGATGGCGGTTATGCTTATATCAGTGATGGTGCGTTAGTTGTAGACGTTAAGGAAGAAACCGATACCAAGGAAATTCCTCCCTGTATTGTTTTGAAATCAGACGGTGCAGCTCTTTATAATACCACGGACTTGGCAACCATCAAGATGCGTATGGTGGACTTTGCGCCCGATAAGATAATTTATGTAACGGACAAGCGCCAGGATTTGTATTTTGAGCAGGTGTTCCGTTGTGCAAAGAAAACCAAACTGGTAAAGCCTGAGACCGAGTTATTCCATATTGGTTTCGGTACCATGAACGGCAAGGACGGAAAGCCTTACAAGACTCGTCAGGGCGGCGTTCCGCGTTTGGAAAATTTAATCGGTGAAATTAACGAAGAAATGCTTCGTAAGATTAAAGAAAACGCAGCCACCAAGGGTTATGAGATAGATGAAGCAGAAGCAGAGAAGACTGCAAAAATCGTAGGTCTGGCAGCTATCAAATACGGCGACTTGTCAAATCAGCCTGCAAAG
>JAZSII010000240.1:0-3287 GCA_045533725.1 Acetatifactor sp.
GGCAAGTGCCGGTGTTCCGAAATTATCAATTGCATTTCGTATCTTACGATGCAGTCTTAGGAAATATTATTTCTTTAATAACTTGATCACCATTTTCGTTTAAAACAGATTCTTTTCTCGAAAAATATTCAACTTCATTTAAATTTTCCCAAACATATATTTTTACATTTTTCACCATATTCCTTTCATATTCATAAGTAAATCTTCAATTGAATTCGCTAGCTTAATAGAGCGACGAGCACCTACATGAACAGCAGTTACTTCACCTGTTTCATTATTTACTTGAACCAGATAACTATCCACGTTATCAACCCTGCAATATGTTCCAATCAAAAAATAATTATGATCTTTCAAATAATGTGCTCCACTATAATTAAATCGTGTTCTTATAAGCTCATCAAAACGAGTACCTGGTATCAATTGCATTAATGTAAAAGATATTTTTTTTTCGCATACTTCCATTTTTGCTTCTAATGTACGAAACCAATAAGTGTTTAAAAATTCTTTTATCTGTGGATGAATTTTAAATCCAAGTTCTTCTTCAATTTTTTCAAAAGAAATCTTATCTTCCTGAAGTCTTGGTCTCCATTCTGCGTAACCGTTCTTATTAAGCGTGTCAAGAAGAAGCAATTCTTTCGATACAAATCCTTCCTTATACGGAACACCTGGTATGCAGTTTCTGCACATCTCCTCAAAAAAAGTCTCAAACGCCTCTTTCATACCCATAATACAATTTCTCCTTTTCATTAATTATAAAATTAGTCTGTTTTATTCTTTTATCCTAAAATCGTTCTTAAAACAAAAGAACTATTTCTGAACAGGATGTTTGAATATGCATATAATCCCGTGTCCTTAAATGAACTGTTTACATTTTTATCAAAAATAACTTCGTCATCAATAGGTTGAAAGCCTTCATATATTTCAAAGCCTTCATTCCCCTTTGTTAATTCATTGCCAACTCCATCGTCATGTCTAACAAAAATTACTTCTATATCATTTTGACGCGCTTTATGTATTAATTCCTTAACATTTGTTTCAAACAACTCAAATTGATACAAACCACTATTTGTAATAGCTTTTTGTGTATCAACAACTAAAAGTACCATATTAAAACCTCTGTCAAATTCAAATTCTCCTCTTAGTTACACCGCCATGCCGGCAGACTCGCTAGCCTACGGCACGCTCACCGCTACGCTTCAAACACGACTTTCCCATCACAAATCGTAGTACAAACCACACCATCCAACTCCCAACCGGTAAAAGGAGTATTGGAAGCCTTAGAAGCATATTCCTCAAACACCTGAATAGCGTCCTTGTCTATCATAATCAAATCCGCAGGGCCGCCTTCTGCCAGATAACCTGCATCTAAATGATACATCTGTGCCGGATTGTAAGCCATTTTCTCCAGCACCTGCATCATGGTCAGATGACCACCGTTTACCAGCACGGTGATGGCCAAAGGAAGTGCTGTTTCCAGACCGATGATACCACTGGGTGCCTCTGTAATGGGCTTGGCCTTTTCCTCTGCAGTATGGGGTGCATGGTCTGTTGCTATCAAATCAATGGTGCCGTCCGCCAATCCTTCAATAATAGCCAATCGGTCCGCTTCCTCACGTAAAGGAGGATTCATTTTCGCCATGGTACCATATTTAATCGCCGCCTCCTCATTCAATGCAAAATGATGGGGCGTTGCTTCTGCGTGAATATTCTTGCCCTGCTTCTTGGCCTGACGTACCAGCTCTACCGCTTCCTTGCTGCTGATATGCTGGATGTTGATGCAGGCACCGGTCTCTAAAGCCAGCTGCAAATCTCTGCCTGACAGGGAAATCTCCGCCTCTCTGGGGGAGCCGCCGATACCGTAATACTCACTTGCCTTGCCACGATTAATACCGTTGTTGGTAATTAAGTTGGCATCTTCCTCATGGAAACTGATTGGCATGTCCAGTGCTGCCACCTGCTTCATAGCTTCCTTCACCAGCTCCACGTCCATAATGGGCACACCGTCATCGGTAAAACCTACGGCACCGTTTTCTGCCAGGGTCTTCATATCCACCAGTTCCTTACCGGCCATGCCCATGGTCACATTGGCACAGGTCTCCACATGGATACCGGTGGTCTTGCCTCTTTCCAAAATATATTGCAAAGTCTCCACATTATCCACTTGGGGCTTTACATTCGCCATCAGTACCACGGTGGTGAAACCGCCCTTGGCCGCTGCCTTGCTGCCGGTTTCAATATCTTCCTTGTGGGTAAATCCCGGCTCTCTGAAATGCACATGTACATCTACCAGTCCGGGTGCTACGATTTTGCCCTCTGCATCGATAATTTCCAGATGAGCAACCTCTTCCGTACCCATATCAGCCAGAAGATCCTTTCCTATTTTCACAATCTTCTTATCTTCAATCAGGACATCCCTTATCCCTTCCGTCTGAGACTTGGGATCCATCACATAACCGTTTTTAATCAGTAACATAGTCTGCCTCCTATTTACTTTCGCTACAAATGAGTTTACCATGTTTTACCCAAAAAAGAAAGTCGCCAATCCAAGAATTGCGACTTTTCTTTTTCTCCCTATTCACACACAACATTCTCTTCCAAAGCCTCCGTCTTAATGACAATATAAGGATAAGACGGTTCCTTCTTGGCAGACTGTTCACCGGGTCCCAGCAAAGTAGTCTCCACATAAATAGCGGAATCCGTCAAATACAACTCATCCACCGTAATACTGTAGCCACCGGTTTTCTGTTCCCCATAACCAATACATATGTACAACGCATCCGCATCCGAATAGGTCAGTTTAAAAGGCTCTGTTTTACGCTCCTCGACAATTTCTTTTAGCTCCTTGGGCAGCACCTCCTGACTCAAAATAACAAACTCCAGGTCTCGAAGCTTCACCTCTTCGGTATTTAGCATCTCACATCCTGCAAGCACCAGCACGACTATCAACGCCACTATTAAGATTCTGATTTTTTTCATGATTTTACAGTTCTTTCCCCTTTTAATTAGTTCTATTCTATGTACACTTTGGGCAAACTATGCTATACTACAAAAAGTCAAAGAACTGATTTCACGATTCGGAGGATTTTATGATACGATTTATTTTAGCCTTAGGGTGGTTGGCTATCTTTCTGATTCTGTCCATCCCCCTAATGATTATTGAGTGGATTATCGGTAAGTTTAACAAAGACTTTCACGACCGCAGTTCCCTTGCCATTGTGCAATGGGCATTTCGAGTGGTCCTTTTCTTCGCCGGTACCAAAATTATTGTAAAGGGCGAGGAAAACGTC
>JAZSII010000063.1:0-6832 GCA_045533725.1 Acetatifactor sp.
AGTACATTACCTGCACCCACATCTACATTACTTATGGTCATATCTTCTGTAACAACCATCTGCTCTCCTAAGTAATAGCTATCCAAATATTCTCCGTCATAAGAATAGTAATCACATACAAAATCCAAGGTATCTCCAACCTTAAGTTCACTCATGCCCTTTGCAACGGTTTCGGTCTCTCCCTCCACATAAGCAGCACGGGCACCTGCAATGTAACCGTAAGGATTTTCATTATCAAATACCAAAATCAGTTCCGCACGTTCTCCGTTCAAAAGCACGGGCACGGTTCCGGTAATGGTATAATTGGTTCCGTCATCCACGGTATCCTGATAGTAATATGCCACAGGCTGACCATTGATTGCAAGCCAGGTGCGATCTGTTTCACCAATCAATCTACCGATTTCATCAAACTCAAAAATAGTATCAAAGCCCAAATCAATAAAGCCTTCTCCGTCATCATAGAACATATTCAGTTCCAAACTATGTACAAGACTCCATTGTTCCTCAGCCAACTGTAATACACGCTGTCCCTCAGCATTAGTCTCCCACACCAAAGCATTTGCATCGAAATAGTTCTCTGCCAGATACTCAGCCATAGCCTCAGTATCCATACCGCTTTCCGCAAAGAATGCCGTATTACTCTTATCCATGCCTGCAAGGTTGCCAATCTGTCCGATTACAAGACCACCAAGCAAATCAGATATAGCATCTGAACCGCCATAATTGCTTACCAGTCCGCCGGAGCTGCTTGTGCTTCCGCCACCTCCAAACAGTGTTCCCAATAAAGAAGGAAGTGCTGACGATGTTCCGCCGGCTGATGCCTGACCGCCTACTTCTAAGCTTGCAAACTCCTGAATACAACGGGCATATTCTGAATCCATACCAATTGCTTCATAGGTATCCACTACTGCATCTACAGAAGAAGCCTTCTTATACGGGAAGTAAATGGACAAACCGTAGGCATTAGTCATATTAGAAGAGGTACGGTTATACTTCACCGCACTAAGCAATGCTTCCGCCAACTCTTCGCCTTCGTCCGTTCCCAAATTATTAGCCAAATGCACCAAATCCACCTGATCGATAGCACTTGAGGTTGCGAACTCTCTGGTATTGTATCTTGCATCAGATACTACCTTATACTCATCATCTCGAATTAATTCACTTGCAGACTTTGCAAATGCTTTCAATTCGTCGGGAACGGTCATTTCCAATTCAGCCAAATCTACTACTGACAAAGTGGTTTTCTGGCCTCTGCACTTATTTGCACAGGTATCCACAAAATCATCTACAATATTCTTACCGATTTCCAGTGTGGACATAGATGTATTCTTGCCAAGTGCTGTTAACCAATCTGTATAATACCAACCTACACCGGGTTCCGTTTCTTCTGACGCAATCAGATAATCAGCGTAAGGAGACAGCATGAGTGCAGTCTCTAAGGTTGCCATCAAACAGGCATCAAATCCGATAAAATCAAAAGTCACGCTGGCCGCTTTCAAGGCCTGATTAATTTCTGCCAGATCCATGGAACCACTGACTTTGTTCTTTTCATCATATCCATATCCGCTGATGGAGCCTCCGCCATGATCCCAGAAAATTAACTGATTACGGTTCGCAGGGAAGTTTTTATTACAATACTTAATAAACTCGGTCAAAGTATCCGGGTTTGTCATGGACGCTGTACCCGCATCCTTCTTTAACAGCTTCATCTTACCGTCAGTAATCTGGTAAATCTGGTTCACGCTACTGCTCACCACGTTGTTCTGCCATTTCTTACAGCCACCGGTAAAAACGATAAGATTTACATTATCGCCAAAATCTGCCGCTAACATTTCCTGCAAATCAGAAGTACCCATACCGGAACGTGACTCCAGGTCCGTACCGCACATATACACCATGATGGTCACTTCATCCTTGCCCTTACCGAGAATCTGAGTTCTCTTTTCACGGGCCTGTGAATCCACTTCTGTATTCAACCTGCCGGTATTACTGCCAAGTTCCCATCCGCTGCTGCTGGAACCGGTATTTAACAACGCTCCGAGACCTCCTAACAGACCACCGCCGCTATCAGAAGTTCCGCCACCTGTACTTGTGTTGCCGCCACTGCTTCCGCCGCCAAGAAGTTCACCCACAATACTCTGTCCCATATCGGAACCTGTATCTGAGCCACCTCCCAAAAGGGAAGGGAGAATCGCTGACAATCCGCCACCGCCGCCGAGCAGTGCTACTACCAACACAATAATAATCGTCAAGGGACTCTTTGAACCCGATGCACGCGTAACATTTCCGGAGGAAGAGCCGCCAAAATCATCTCCTCCTAAATCTCCTACCGGACTGCTTCCGTTTCCCGAGGGGCCCATACCGCTTCCTACCGGTCCGGTACCCAAACCACTTCCGCGTTTCTTAACACCTTTACTGCTACCGGTGACATTTTTTTCTCTCGACCTTGGTCTGTTACTTGCCATAATTGTATCTCTCCTCTTTCTTTACGAGTCCTGTTTTTCTTCCAGTAAATATCCGAAAATATGCATACCCAGCTTCAACACATTGTGTCTGAGCAGGTTGTTCTTTACAGTAACATAATCGTCACTAATTACCTTTTTCACAAGAGTCTCTGTAATATTTCTATCAAGTTCAACAGGATCTTTTTGTTCCAGGGATTCGTAACGCTTTGCCATCTCTTCATCTATGGTACCGTCATTCGCCACTACCACATCCACCTTACGATTACCCAGATACTGATTAATCAGCCTGATATGGTCGGAAACCTTAAAACCTTCGGTCTCTCCGGGCTGAGTCACCATATTACAGACATACATTATCTTACCTGCGCTTCTGTCTATGGCATCCACAATTTCCTCACAAATCAAATTCGGTATGATGCTGGTAAAAAGGCTACCCATGCTAAGTACAATCAAATCCGCTTCTTCCAGCGCTTTGATGGCCGCCTTGGTGGGAATTGGTTTCTCCTTGTAAAAAACACGTTTTATGGCCTGATTATTTTCGGTAATATTGTGTTCACCTTCTATAATACTTCCATCGGCCATCTCACCCATAAGGACTACATTATCTTCTGTCAGGGGCACTACTTTACCCTTTAGATTAAAGACTTTACTCAAAGCTTCAATACCATCGGACAAATTACCTGTAATTCCCGAAGAAGCAGTCAACAGCAAATTTCCTACTGTATGACCATCCAAACCGCTTGTGGTGTGAAAGCGATAATTAAACAATTCCATTACCAAGGGCTCTGTCTCAGATAAAGCAACCAAAACTCTTCTGATATCTCCTACTGCAGGAATACTGAATTCCTCACGAAGCACTCCTGTGCTCCTGCCATCATCACAAACCGATACGATAGCAGTCAGGTCTACAGGAAATTCCTTTAATCCCCGAAGCAAAGTGGACGAACCTGTACCGCCGCCCAAAACAACGACTTTACGCTTCATAGAAAACTCCTTCCAAATTCATACGTTATATTATAATATATTATTTGTCGGGATTCAATTCCTTATAATCAATACTTTCTATTCACGATTTCCTTTCAGACTTTCCACCATATCTACTTTTGATACCTTCCTGCGAAGCAAGAACAGAGAGCCAAAATAGCTGATACAAACCAACAAAGCCGTATACACAAAACTCGTAAAGGAAATATATGTCTGTGGCAATACCCCCATAAAATCAGCCAAAAAAGCCATAAACCAATTCACGGATGCGAATACAGGCCAGATGCTTAGCAAAAATCCAATAGGAAGCAGAATATGATTCACCCGAAGCACAATATGATTAATTTGAATATCCTGGTAACCCAACACCTTCAGCATGGAAATGTTTGCCTTATTTTCGGAAACCAACATATTCACAGCTACATAAATAGCTGCGATACAGATAATCCCCCCCATTCCGATTAACAGATATATCATTACATTCATCTGATTGGAAATGTTCTGGAACTGTTCTTTTGCATCACTCTTTTTCACAACCTGTATGATTTTGTCTTCCGGAATCTGCAATGTCGTATCACTCATTATAACATTTCCCACATTTTCATTCATTCCGAGAAGTTTTGCTACTGATGTTCTGTCACAAAATATTGCATTCTGTACATTATTATCGATGATTCCGTCTACGGTTATCTCATACTCTTCCAATGTCAAAGGATTGCAAACGATAAAATTATCGCCCGCCTGCAACCCCTGCAGCATAGCCATAACACTTGTAATATAATATCCATTTTCCAAGGATACCGGATTCCCCTCCGTATCTTTCAGTTCTAAATACGGATTGGTATCTTTTGTACCCACAATACTGAACTGCTTTCCGGATTCACTTTCCAAAGTAGACATTAGTACCGGCTCTCCGCCATATCTCTCTTCCTCTACCAGTTCATTCAATACATATTGGTATTCAAAACCACCCATTTCATCCATCATATTCTGCTTGGTATTTTCCATGGTATCCAAAAAACAAAAGCCCAATAGCGCAATATAACTACCCACAAAAATACCAAGAAATACCACAAATGTTCTTCCCGGGTTGCCTATGAGCGAGCGCAAAGCATATTTGATTCGAAAAGAAATCTTTTTCTTTACCAGAATATTTCCATAATGCTTCTCGCCTTGCTCAGAATTACCGTTTAGCAACAGTACAGTATCCTTTTTCAGAAGCTTGCTTACAGCACGCAATGCTGCCAGTACATACATGATTGTAGGAATAGCAATTCCCAAAACTGCGGGCAACACTTCCATATGACACTCTATCCGCATGGGTTCATAATCTGCCAGACACAATTCTCCAAAAAATTGTGCAAATGCTACTGACATTATTACAGAGAAAATCCCACCCAACAAACCGGGAATCACGGCAAATCCCGCGTAATGTGCCATCAGCCTTCCTTTTTTGTATCCAAGAGCCGTTAAAGTACCGATTAGTTTTTGCTCGGACCGTACCTTTCGTTTGATAACGATGCTTACCAACACCACTACCAGCAAAGGCATCACTGCCAAAAGAACGTAGGACACGTAAATAAACATATCTGCCTGCATCTTTACCATATCAATACGCAGATTATCCTGTGCCGCCGAATAAGTCCTCATGAAGAATTTTTTATTCACTTCTTTACGAAATTCTTCACTATTTTCTTCTTCATACTTCACCAAATACAAGCGATTTTTGCTCCCCAGTTCTTCAAATGCCTCATCCGTCACATGGGCCAGAAAAAAAGTCGTTACATTTTTGTAAGAATCTCCTTCATTCTGCAACATGTACAAATAATCCGGTCTCTGGAAAAAACCGGTGATTTCATATTCTTTTTCTCCGATTTTGATAAAATCTCCGATAGAAATCTCGTTGAATACCGCATAACCTTCCGATATGATTACTTCGTCTTTTTCCTGAACATCACGTCCCACTGTTACCTGATAGAGATTAATCTTATCAGTACTCTTAAACACTCTGGCAGTTACACCTTCTGTTTCAATGTTTGAATAATACTGCGATTCCAGGATCACACCATACTCTTTTTCCAAGCGTTCAAGTTCCCCGTCAGGAATGGGTAAATATGTGCTAAAATTTGCATCCTCCAAATTCTGAGAGGCAAAGAATTTATCTCCAAACTCCCAAATAGCTTTTCCTGCAATATTCATGGTAAAAAATAACACCAGCGTCATAACAGTCAATATGGTAGTAGAAATATAAAATGACAAATTGCTCTTTATGCTACGTGAATATCTTTTGTTCAATTTCATAATCATCCCCCCTACAAAATCAAATCTGTTGCAGACTTTTTCTGTGCATTTACCTTATTCTCCTGCACCTTCCCGTCCTTAATGTAGATTACCCTGTCCGCCATTTGTGCAATGGTCTCATTGTGGGTAATGATTACTGTAGTGGTATGATATAGTTTATTAATTTTTTCTACAAATTCAAGAACACTTCTGGAAGATTTGGTATCCAAAGCACCTGTAAGTTCATCGCACAAAAGAAGCTTGGGATTCTTAATAATTGCTCTGGCAATTGCCACACGTTGCTGCTGGCCACCGGATAATTCTCTCGGGAAGCGATAGCGGTACTTTTCCATCCCCATAGCTTCCAGAACCTCGTCGATGTTTAACGGTTTTTCTGAAATATCGGATACTACCTGAATATTTTCTTCCACGGTCAAATCCGGTATCAAATTATAAAACTGAAACACAAAACCCACATCTTCTTTACGGTACTCCGTCAGTTTCTTGCTACGATATCCGGATAGATTACGTTCTCCTACAATAATTTCTCCCTCATCCAAGTGGTCCAAACCGCCCAACATATTCAACATAGTGGACTTCCCTGAACCGGAGGGGCCTAATATCACACAAATCTCCCCTTTCTCAATATCCAAACTTGTGTGGTCCAGTGCGTATACCAGGCTTTCTCCTTCTCCATACTTTTTGGTTGCGTTTTTCATGCGAATAAACATTTTTCTTTCCTCCTGAGTTGTGTTATGAAGTTACTGTTTGATTCGGAGCCACATTCGTAAAATCGCCTCTTCGAGGCTTTCCTTTTACTCATGTATGGCTTCTCGCCATATAGATTGATACAAGAAGTCTTTATCAAGCAAGCTTGAACAGCCTTCTTGATATCAATCTGCATGGCTCCGAATCAATAACAAAAGACCCAAGTATAGCTGATAAACTATACTTGAGTCCTAATCTCATGTACTTCATATATTCAGACATCATGCATAGTTTCAGCTATACATGAGTCTCGCAATTTAAAACAAGCCAGACCGAAAGGTCAGTATGTTGACTTGCTACGATATACGCTTGCTCCTCCCTCATGGGAATTTTAT
>JAZSII010000215.1:0-2299 GCA_045533725.1 Acetatifactor sp.
GACATTCTTATTATGGAAATGAACCGGTACGAATGTCAGCCTATGGAAATATCTCAATCGCTCTTTAGGACTTTGCTTACGCTAGCCTTCAGAAGTGTAACCGTAGTATCTTTTCTCGAAATACTTTCTTGGGCACTTCCCGGCGATTTTGATATATCCCTGCTCAGCCAGTTCCTCGTTGAGCTGTCTGATAATCTGGTAGGCTTTTCCCTTGCTGACGCCCAGGGTATCCACCAACTCATCTGCCGTCACATATTGTGTTTTCATCCTCTCACCTCACTCTCTACTATCACATTTTGTCCGTTTTTTCTATTTCATCATTATTTATACTACTACTTTTTGTCATTGTCAATAGATTTTCCTATTGCAAAATATCACGCATTGTGATAGTATTTGTTTCAGGAGGTGAAAAGCCATGAATATTATGACACTTGAAGAACGTAAGGAACTTGGCAACAGACTAAAACAAGCAAGAAAAGAGAAAGGGCTATCACAAGAGGAGCTCGCCAATCTCATCGGCTTGAAAGTTGGAACAGTTTCCAAATACGAACAGGGTGACCGCACTCCGGGAATCGGAAAGCTTCAACTAATTGCAAATGCTCTGGAATGTGACACATCCAGATTTGTAGCATCCGGCGATGAATATGTACGGATGACACAGACCACAGATTATGGCAACAATTTAGATGCATATTTAAACTGGTTGAAATTTTCCCACTTCGGATGCAATCCCTGTCAGATTGAAAACGATGACGGAAGTAAATCTGCTTCCTACCTTATCAGCTTTGATAAGGAAACTTTTCCAATCAGTGAGGAAGCACTGGGAAGGGTTATGGAATATCAGAAGGAACAGTTCAAACAACTCATCCGACTCTTTGGCGAGGACCTTCGATAGTAAAGGTAAACAATATGCCGGTCTATAAAGACGAAGAACGAGGAACATGGTATGTCAGATGTTATTATGAAGATTTTACCGGAAAGAAAAAACAGATAAAGAAACGAGGCTTTAAGCTTCAGCGTGAAGCAAAGGAATGGGAAGCGGATTTCCTAAGAAAGCAGATAGGCAGTACGGACATGACCTTCCGCTCTATGTACGAGATTTATATAGCGGATATGGGACACCGATGCCGCCAGAGCACCATCGACGGAAAGAAGCACGTATTTGAAAAGCTGATTCTCCCTTATTTTGAGAATAAGCCCATCAATAAGATTACTCCCAAGGACATCCGAGCCTGGCAGAACGAAATGATTGCAAAGGATTATTCCATCTCCTACCTAGACAGGATGCAAAATATGATTACCGCACTTTTCAATTATGCAGTGGACTACTTCAACTTAGCTGAGAATCCCTGTCATAAGGCGGGCAGAATGGGTAAGCGTGAGGTTGTGGTAAATTTCTGGACAAAGGAAGAATTTGACCGGATACTGGCTGCAATGGAAGATGAGCCCACGGCGCATATTTCGTTTTCACTACTGTACTACTCCGGTATCCGTTTTGGAGAATTCCTCGCTTTAACACCGAAAGACTTCGATTTCGAGAAGAACACCCTCGATATCACCAAAAGTCTCCAGCGTGTAAAAAAGCAGGATGTGGTTACCCCACCCAAAACATCCAAGAGTATCCGGAACATCATCATACCGGACTTTGTGATGAACGAAGTCAAAGATTATATGTCAAGGCTTTATGATTTGAAAGATACGGACAGGGTCTTCCCCTTCACCAAATCTTATATCAATAATGCAATGGAAAGGGCTTGCAAGAAAAGTGGAGTGAAAAAGATTCGTATACACGATATCAGACACTCCCACGCCAGCTATCTTATCAACTTAGGATGTGCACCACTGCTCATATCAGAACGGTTAGGACACGAAAAAGTACAGACCACCTTAAGCACCTACTCCCACCTGTATCCCAACAAGCATCAGGAAGTGGTGGATATGATACAGAACCAGCATCAAAAGGATATGGCAACATCCGATGTAACTGCCCCAGTAGAAGCATCGGACAAAACCACACCGCAGGGCACAAGGTTCAAAGTCGTAAGTCCAAAGGATAAAATAAGCCCACAACAAGTCCACGAAAATGACTTAAGCCCATGCGTCGGCTTCAACCGACGCACATAAAAAGGCTCAACCCCTTGTAAACAAAGGGCTGAGCCAATTAAGTCAATTGATACTCAAAAAGTATTTAATTACTCGATGATTGTAGCTACTCTGCCTGAACCTACTGTTCTACCACCTTCACGGTCTGATTTTGCTTATTTAGAAACTTAATTATTACGGTTTTTGCCGTTTTTTG
>JAZSII010000222.1:0-7610 GCA_045533725.1 Acetatifactor sp.
CGGGGCGGCTTGGTAGCATTCCCCACAGAGACAGTATATGGATTAGGAGGAGATGCATTGAACAGGCAGTCATCCTGCAAGATCTATGCTGCAAAGGGAAGACCCTCGGATAATCCTTTGATTGTACATATAGCCAAATTGCAAGACCTTTCTTATATTGCTGAAAATGTTAATGAAACTGTTTTGAAAATTGCAAATACCTTTTGGCCGGGACCGTTAACCATTATTTTGCCGAAAAAGGACGTGGTTCCTACGGAAACAACCGGTGGTTTGCAAACGGTTGCAGTTCGACTGCCTTCCTGCCCGGTGGCTCGAAGAATGATTGAGTATGCAGGCGGATATGTTGCTGCACCCAGTGCTAATGTATCAGGAAGACCCAGCCCCACAGTGGCTAAATATGTAATAGAAGATATGGATGGCCGCATTGATATGATTATTGATGGAGGAGAGGTCGGAATCGGCTTGGAATCCACGATTTTGGATTTGACGGTTGCTCCGCCTCAGATTTTGCGTCCGGGTTATATTACACAGGAGATGTTAAATGAGGCATTGGGCAAAGTGGATGTGGACAAAACCATTCTGGACAATTCTACCGGTCAGGCGCCTAAAGCACCGGGGATGAAGTATAGACATTATGCACCCAAAGGAGAGTTGGCAATTGTGACAGGAACCCAGGATGAAGTAATAAGTTATGTCAACCAACAGAGCCAAAGACTTGCAGCTGAAGGCAAAAAAGTGGGTGTTATTGCTACGGAGGAATGTGCGGAATTTTATTGTGCAAAAATTGTGAAAAGTCTGGGCAGTCGTAAGGATGAGGCATCTGTGGCTAAAAATCTGTATCGTGTACTGCGGGAATTTGACGATGAAGAGGTAGAAATTATTTATTCCGAGGCATTTCAGGACGGCGGTATGGGACAGGCCATTATGAACCGTTTGCTAAAGGCTGCCGGTCATAAAGTGATTAATTTAACAACATTTGATAAGCAATAGCATTTTTTGCGAAGTATAATAAAACCAGAATATATAAACAGAACAAGGAGAAAAGATTATGATAGCAATCGGAAGCGATCACGGCGGATTGGATTTGAAACAGGTGATTATGAAATATTTTGAGGAAAAAGGAATCGAGTACAAGGATTACGGGTGCTATGACAAAAGCTCCTGTGATTATCCTGTTTACGGAAAGGCTGTTGCAGAAGCTGTGTCCAAGGGCGAGTGTGAAAAAGGTATTGTGGTTTGTACCACGGGAATCGGTATTTCCATGACGGCCAATAAGGTGCCGGGAGTGCGTTGCGCGCTTTGTCAGGATACTTTTTCTGCAAAAATGACCAGATTACACAATGATGCAAATGTGCTCAGTCTGGGTGGTGCTATTGTAGGTCCGCTTTTGGCGCTGGATATTGTAGAAACCTTTTTAAATACTCCATTTTCGGGAGAAGAGAAACATTGTCGTAGAATCAGTATGATGGAATAAAAATAAAACGGGAGGCCCGTCCATGAAGAAGATAGCTGTTTTTATCGGAGAAGTGACAAGCGAATATCAGACCGAAGTAGCAAAAGGTATTATTGAGGCATCGGCAGAAATAGGTGCGCAAAGTTTTGTTTTCACCAACAGTGGTGTGTATGGTGGTACATTCCTGTATGGATACGGAGAAAAAAACGTGGTTTCCATTCCGTACTTGGAGGATTATGATGGTATCATTATTGGTGGAGATACCTTTGGCGTAGAGGGAATGTATGAGGATGTGACACGTTTGCTGGAAAAAGAAGCGAAATGTCCCATTGTCTGTATCAGACAGCAGGATTCTCGTTTTTATAATGTTTTGGTAGATAATTATCAGGCTATGAGTGACATGGTGGAACATTTTATTATCCATCATGGTTTCGAAAGAATTTGTTTTATGACAGGCAAACTGGATATGTATGATGCACAGAGACGTTTGCTTGGATATATTGATACTATGCAAAAACATGGACTGAAGGTGACACCGGATATGGTGTTTGAGGGAGATTATTGGCGTTCCAGAGGTCAACAGGCGGTGGAATGGTTTACGCAGGGAGAGCAGTTTCCTCAAGCGATTGTTTGTGCCAATGACTACATGGCGATTTCTGTATGTAACGCTTTGTACGGCAAAGGCTTGCGGGTTCCGGAAGATATTTGTGTGTCCGGATATGATGATGTGGACGAGGCGAAGTATTCCATTCCGTCCATTTCGAGTATGCATGTTTCGGCTTGTGAGATGGGACGTGCCGCTGTACGGATTTTGAAGAATGTAAATGAGGGTGCGGAACAGGAAAAGGATGTATATATTGGCGTAGAACCTTGTTATAGAGGATCTTGCGGATGCTCAGATGAAAAAGACGGAAGATCTACGAAAGAATTGTTTATTTTGAAAGAGGCACAACAAAGAATACTTTATCACACCAGCGTTATGCGCATTGCATTGGATAATCAGGATGATTTCCCGGGGTTGGTTTCGGTATCCAACGCTTATATCCGTGATTTTGGACAGCAGGCGATTTATTTGTGCTTCTGTGAAGAAAGCAGCGGTTTCCAGGAAAGTACGGAGATTAACCAGACTTATACGGAACGGATGCATTTGCGTGCGGTGTATGAAGATGGTGAATGCAGGGTTTGCGACGAAGTCTTTGATCGTAGGGATATTTTGCCCAGAGGTTATTTGAAAGAGAATGAAGCAGTTTATATTTATCCTTTTCATGAGAAACACAACTGTCTGGGATATATTGTTTTGAAAGTTGAAAATATAGGGCGTATGCAATATGTCTTTTCTGCATGGGTACAGGCTATGGCATCCGCGGTGGAACGTCAGAGAATGTATCGACTGAGTAAGGACTTACAGGAGTTGAAACTCAATTATAACAGAGATGCGCTTACGGGTATTGGAAACAGAAGAGAAGCAGAGCGAGTGATGGCTGAATACAGCGTGCGTATGTACAAAACCGGAAAGATTTTCTGTATTGTCAGCTTGGATATGGATGGTCTCAAGATTATTAATGATAAGTATGGTCATTTACAGGGTGATGAGGCGCTTTGCGTTGTGGCGCGTATTCTGAAAGAGGTGGTAGGAGAAAATGGCTCTGCGGCAAGAATAGGCGGAGATGAATACTTACTGTGTCTGGATATGGATACTGATGATGAAGTGCGCAGTACCATTGCGACTATTCGGGAGAAAATTGCCGAATATAATGCGAACGGCGGAAAACCATGGGAAGTGGATGTGAGTGTTGGCTATGCATTTTGCAGAAAGGGTTCAACAGTATTATTTGCTATGCAACAGGCTGATAAGAACATGTATCAGGAGAAACGTACTAAGAAAACAAATCGTTTGAATTAGGTGTGTGAGCGGAGGCTTGTATGAGCGGTAAGAGAGAAGATTATATCAACTGGGATGAGTATTTTATGGGAGTGGCACATCTTTCGGGAATGCGTTCCAAGGATCCTAATACTCAGGTAGGAGCCTGTATTGTAAGCAAGATGAACAAAATACTTTCCATGGGTTATAATGGGTTCCCTTTGGGATGCTCTGACGAAGAATTTCCATGGGCAAGAGAAGGTGCGGAACTGGAGACAAAGTATCCCTTTGTGACACATAGTGAGTTAAATGCCATATTGAATTATCGGGGAGGCTCTTTGGAAGGAACCAAGCTTTATGTTTCCCTGTTTCCCTGCAATGAATGTGCAAAGGCTATTATTCAGGCGGGGATTAAGACCGTAGTGTATGATAGTGATAAATATGCCGGAACGCCCATGAATATTGCGTCTAAAAAAATGTTTGACGCAGCAGGGGTGGAGTATGTACAATACATTAGGACAGGCAAGACAATAGAAATTGATGTATAGTTTTTAAATTTATGATGGTGTGCTTTATGAAACAATTATGGAAGAAAGTTTTATTAGGATTTGTGGCGGTATTCGGGTTAATGCTTTGTGTACCGTCTGTTTCGTATGCATCCAGCAATACACAGGATAGAATTGAAGAGACAGAAGAAGAGCTGGCGGAGCTGGAAGCGATTATCTCTGCCCATGAAGCAGAATTAGAATCCCTAAAGGGAGAACAGAGCGAACTGCAGAAGAAACTGAGTGGGCTGAATGCCGAGTTGACTTCAATCAGTGAAGATTTGGAGGATTTGGAAACACAAATTCGCCAAAAGGAAGCGGATATCGAGATTACGCAGAAGAATTTGGAGGTTGCCAGAGAATATGAAGCGTGGCAGTATGAGTGTATGGAGAAGCGAATTCAATACACTTATGAGCGGGGAACGGACAATTATCTTAAGAACCTGATTCTGTCAAGCGGTTTTGCTGATTTGCTGAATGTATCCACCTATGTGGAAAGCGTTTTGAATTATGATGATAAAATGCTGCAGTCCATTATTGACAGCAGAGAATACATAGAAGCGGAAGAAGCCAGATTGGAAGCGGAAAAAGTGGAACTGAGTATCCTTAAAATCAATGCAGAGGCAGATAAAAGCCGGGTAGCAGAGCTGATTGCCGAGGTAAGCAGTACCATGTCACAGTATGAAGACCAAATCGACGCAGCAGAAGAGGCAGCAAAAGAATATGAGGCCGCATTAAAGAAACTGGAAGATAATTTGGAATATCTGAAGAAAAAACTGAAACAGGAACAGGAGCTGGCTGCAAGCGGCGAGTGGAGAGATATCTCTGAAATCACTTGGGCGGAAGGCGACAGATATTTGTTGGCAAATTTGATATACTGCGAGGCAGGCGGAGAACCTTACGAGGGACAATTGGCCGTAGGTGCAGTAGTTGTCAATCGTATGTTGCATTCCAAGTTTCCGGATACTCTGGTAGGTGTTATTTATCAAAAAAGACAGTTTGCACCGGTTGCCAGCGGAAGATTGGAATTGGCATTAGCCGTGAATAAGGCCACAGTCAGCTGCTATCAGGCAGCGGATGAGGCTATGACCGGCAAGACAAATGTAGGTACCTGTCTATTTTTCAGAACTCCCATACCGGGACTTACCGGAATTCAAATCGGTGGACATATTTTTTATTAATGAGCAGAAAATAAGGATGGCGCATTTTGTAATTGCGACATCCTTTTTATATGGGTTAAATTTACAGTCCTTCTTTGTCCAGAAAAGCAATGTATTCCTGTAGGCGGTTTTCCTGAATAATGGTCAGCAGGTGGTTTAGTTTCCGCAATGCCGCCAAAAGCTGGGGAGTAGTTATCAGTCCCCGTTCCTGTGCGTCGGCAAGCTCGTCCAAGTCCAGAACCTGAAGAGTGCCGTCGGGATAGATGATGACATCTGCCAATAAATCCACAGCGGTAAGTGCGTTGTCGTCGGGATTTGATATGATCTCGATGATATCGCAGTATATGTAGAGAAGAGAACCGTCAGATTTGTAAAATTTGCTCAGTTTAAATCCTTCTTTCAGGAAATAGCAGGAAGAACCATGTGAGAAAGCGATTTTAGGGTTCAGTGTTTTCCATGAGGTTATTAATCTATCCTCCGTATGGGACACGATGATATCGTCCTTTAAAAGAATCGTTTCTGCGGGAATAAAACGTCTGCGGAACAGCTTAAGATTATTCATAGACCCTCCTTTGTACCCGAGCAAATGCTCTTTTTAAAATACTACTATTTTCCTGAGGGCAAGTCAATGAAATTTGCATAGAAAAAAGAACATTTTTTGGTAAAAAAAAGTACCGTTTTAGTAGACATTATCTTAATTTTTGGGTATAATCGATTTATATGCTGATTAGAGTGGCGGTATATGGGTTGTGCTTCGATTGGAGGATGCATGAGTCGTAAAAAAAAGTATGATAAAAGTGTATACAGATCATTTGCTATGATAACGCAATTCGGGATAAATATGTTAGTCCCAATCGGAATGATGACCTGGCTGGGCATATTCTTGGACAAAAAATTTGACACCTCTTATTGGATGGTGATTCTGTTTTTTGTAGGAGCAATCGCAGGTGGGCGGAACGTATACCGCTTGTCAAAAAGAATATACGGAACCAAGGATAGTGTGCAAGGTAAAACGGAGACGAAATAAGGCAATGACAGAGAAATTAAGAAAAATTAACAGAGCATTATTGGAACTTTGTCTGGGCGTCGTTTTTGTGGGAACAATGTGCCAGCTGATTGGTATGTGGTTTGCAAAGGATAAATTGCTTTATACGGTAGCACTGTGGCTTGGCGTGCTATTGGCAATTATTACAGCTATTCATATGTATCGTACCTTAGACAGGGCATTGGATTTCGGAGCAGAAGCCACAAAGATGGTTACAAAAGCCAATTTAATCAGATATGGTTGTATATTGATTGTTTTCGGTATTATTTTGTTAACCGAAGTATTGAATCCCCTGATTACATTCATGGGACTCATGAGTTTGAAAGTGGCGGCATATCTTCAGCCGTTTACTCATAAATTGACAAATAAATTTTTCCATGAGGTGGATCCGATTCCGCAACCACTTCCGGAAGAAGAAGTGCAAGATGCGGAAGAAAAAGAAAACAGAATATAGTTTAAGGAGGTGAGACTATGGGACATGGTACTTTGTTATCCAGTGGTGCTGATATTGATTTTATGATTCACGGAATTTTTAAATACAAGTTTTTCGGTCACGAGGTCTGGATAACAACCACACATGTGAGTGTTCTGATTGTGATGTTAATCCTATGTGTTTTCGGATTTTTTGCAAGACGTGCAATGCTGAAAGCAACGGAGGTTCCGGGAACATTTCAAAATGTTGTGGAGATGATGGTGGAAGCTTTGACCAATATGGTAATGGGTACTATGGGCAAATGTGGTAAAAGGTTTGTGAATTATATCGGAACTATTTTTATCTTTATTTTGTTTAGTAACATATCCGGATTGTTTGGTCTGAGAAATCCTACCGCAGATTATGGTGTAACATTGGCGTTGGCATTGATTACGTTTACATTGATTCACTTTTTCCAATTTAGGAAAAACAGCATTAAGGATATATGGACAGGAATGTGTTCGCCGTTACCACCCTGGCTTCCCATTTGGATGCCGATTAACCTGATTGGTGAACTCGCAGTGCCGATTTCGTTGTCCTTGCGTTTGTTTGCGAACGTATTATCAGGACTGATTATGATGGCATTGGTATATGGTCTTTTGGGTTGGGTAGCAACCATTTGGCCGGCAGCATTACATGTGTATTTTGATTTGTTCTCAGGAGCAATTCAGACATATGTATTCTGTATGTTAACCATGACTTATATTTCCGATCAATTTGGAGATAAAGAATAAGAAACTAATAATTTGATGAAAATCAAGGAGGAAATTTATAATGGAATTCAATGAAAGCTTTATTTTAGGATGTTCTGCAATTGGTGCAGGTTTGGCAGTTATCGCCGGTATCGGACCTGGTATCGGACAGGGTATCGCAGCAGGTCATGCTGCAGCAGCAGTAGGTCGTAACCCCGGTGCAAAGTCAGATGTTACTTCAACTATGTTATTGGGACAGGCAGTTGCAGAAACAACAGGTTTGTACGGTTTGTTGATTGCATTCTTGTTATTGTTTGTACAACCGTTGGTATAAGAACCCTTAGGATAAACAAATTTGGTTTGGAAGGAGACCCAAAATGAT
>JAZSII010000259.1:0-9064 GCA_045533725.1 Acetatifactor sp.
GTTTCCTTGGAGCGTGCCAAGATTGTGTGCGAGCACGGCAAAATCTCCATGTACGAAATGAAGCAAAACGAAAGAGAATTTTGCTTTACCGCTAAGGAAGGCTTTGCAAAGCCGGAGGGCGAGTGGATAGAAGTGGAAACCGATGGGGAAAATCCCCAGCATGTAGGCGTGCTTCGTGCTTTTGCAGGAGCAATTTTGCGAGGAGAAAAGCTGGTGGCAAACGGTGTGGAAGGTATTCGGGGGCTTACCTTATCCAACGCCATGCATTTGTCCAGCTGGTTGGACAAAACAGTAGAAATTCCTTTTGATGAGGAGCTTTTCCTTGCGGAATTAAATAAGCGCAGAGCATATTCTAAGAAAAAAGCAAATGTGGTAGAGACGGTATTTGATACAGAGGGTAGTTACGGAACCTGAGAAATGGGGTGACAGAATGCGTTGTGGGATTGTAGGTTGCGGCGGCGTGGCACAGGTCCATGCCAAGGCTATTCATGAAATTATGCCCGGTGCGTTAATAGCAGTGGCTGATATTGTACCGGAAAAGGCAGTAGAAATGGCGGATACATATGGTGCGAAGGCATATTCCAGCTTGGGAGCCATGTTGTGTTCGGAACAGATTGATGTGTTACATATTTGTACACCGCATCATTTACATGTGCCTATGGCAGTGGCGGCACTGAAGGTAGGAACCCATGTTTTTATGGAGAAACCGCCGGTGATAGACGAGGAACAGTGGGACTTTTTGCGTAGAACAGTGGAGCAGAAGAAGATTACGTCCCGTCTGGGAATCTGTTTCCAGAACAGATATAACGACAGTGTGCAGTTTGTGAAGAAGGAAATAGAGTCCGGCAAGTACGGACGCATATTGGGTGTGAGAGGAATTGTGACCTGGCATAGGGATCAGGACTATTATTATTCCAGCAATTGGCGCGGGAAATTAGCAACAGAGGGTGGGGGAGCCTTGATGAATCAGGCTATCCACACTCTGGATTTGATGCAATATTTTATTAAGGAAAAGCCTCTTAGCGTGAAAGCGGTAAAGGATAAACTGCATTTGCCGGAGGATATTGAGGTGGAGGATTTGGTGGCAGCACATATTACTTATCCCAGAGCGAGAGCGAGCTTTTATGTGACCACCGGATATGTGAAGGATGTTCCGCCTCTGATTGAATTGGAATGTGAGAAGGGCAGACTGCGAATAGAGGAAGATTTGGTAACGATTTTTGTGGACGGCGAGGCAAAGCTTCATAGTTTCAAGGATCAGAAACGTCTTGGTAAGAGCCATTGGGGCATGGGACATTTGGCGGCTATCAAGGATTTTTATGCCTGTCTGGAGTCCTGCAAGAAGTTCTCCATTGAATTGGAAGATGTGGCAGATACCATTTGGCTTCTGCTTCGTATTTACGGTAAGAATTAGGAGGAAAGAGAGATGTTGGAAACATGTAAGATAACAGGCTTTGCGGATGAAATCCACAGAGATTTGGATGTGCAGCTACAGGTGCTTGCAGAGCTTGGTCAAAAATATATTGAGCTTCGTGGTGCGGATGGTATTAACGTGGCTGATATGACTATGGAAAATGCGGCAGATTTTAAGGCACGAATGGATGCGCAGGGCGTGAAGGTCTCTGCACTGGGTTCTCCTATCGGCAAAATCGGTATTACGGATGATTTTGAGCCCCATTTCGAGAAGTTCAAGCATGTGGTGGAGCTGGCGAAGTTTTTTGAAACTCCTTATATCAGAATGTTCAGCTTTTATCTGCCTCACGACTGCAATAAAGCAGACTATCGCGAAGAAGTCATGGCGCGCATGAGCCGCATGGTGGACTATGCCAAGGAACAGGGCGTGGTACTGCTTCATGAAAATGAAAAGGGTATCTATGGCGAGGATGCTGTGGGCTGTAAGGACTTGATGGAGCAGTTTTACGGGGAAAGCTTCAAGTGTATCTTTGACTTTGCAAACTTTGTACAGTGCAGACAGGATACCATGGAAGCCTATGAACTGTTAAAGAATTATATTCACTATTTCCACATAAAGGATGCTATGTGGGAAAACGGAGAAGTGGTTCCGGCCGGAAAAGGTGATGGTCAGGTGGCAATTATCTTGGGCCTCATGGAAGATAAAGACTTTGACGGTTTCTTAAGTCTGGAGCCTCATCTGACCAATTTTGCAGGTCTTGCACAGCTGGAACGCGAAGAAGATATGCAGGGTAAAGCAGTGGAGAAGCTGGAAGAGAAAAAGGGCGCTATTGCTTATGAACTGGCACATCGAAGCTTGTGTGAGTTGTTGAAATAAAATAGCAAAATCTAGCAATACTTGGCATCAAAATAGCATAAACTGATAAGTCAAAAAACAGTCTTTTCGTTATTATGAAAATAAAGTCGGAGAAGACTGTTTTTTGTATGTATGAAATTAACTCGAGGGAGGTTTTTTGCTGTGAGAAATAGAGAAGAAGCAAAGAGACGCGCGAAAGAATTAGTGGCACAAATGACTGTAGAGTAGAAGGCATCCCAGCTTCGTTATGATGCGCCTGCAATTCGCAGATTCAACGTACCTGCGTACAACTGGTGGAATGAAGGCTTGCATGGTGTAGCGAGAGCAGGTGTGGCGACCAGCTTCCCTCAGGCAATCGGTATTGCAGCAACATTTGATAAGGATTTGTTAAAGGAAATCGGTAATGTAATCAGTGTGGAGGGTCGTGCAAAGTACAATGCATACGCTTCCCAGGAAGATAGAGATATTTACAAGGGTCTGACCTTCTGGTCTCCCAACGTAAATATTTTCCGTGATCCCAGATGGGGACGCGGTCATGAGACCTATGGTGAGGATCCGTACCTTACCGGAGAGCTGGGCGAAGCTTTTGTAGACGGTTTGCAGGGCGATGGAGAGTACTTAAAGGCAGCTGCATGTGCAAAGCATTTTGCTGTACATTCCGGTCCGGAAGCAGTACGTCATCATTTTGACGCAGTGGTAAATGACAAGGACTTGTGGGAGACTTACTTGCCTGCATTTGAGAAATTGGTTAAGAATGCTGATGTAGAAGCAGTTATGGGTGCTTACAACCGTACCAACGGCGAGCCTTGCTGCGGACACAAGGTGCTGATGGAGGATATTTTGCGTGACCAGTGGAAGTTCCAGGGTCATTACGTGTCAGACTGTTGGGCAGTCAGAGACTTCCATACCAACCATATGGTAACCGCTACTGCAGAAGAATCTGCAGCATTGGCACTTAAGACCGGCTGTGATGTAAACTGCGGTAATACTTACTTACATATGCTTTCTGCATACGAGCATGTACTGGTAAACGAAGAGGATATCACCATTGCCGCAGAGAGACTTTTCACTACCAGATTTTTACTTGGTATGTTCGACGAAACCGAATATGACAAGATTGGTTATGACAAGATTGAATGTAAAGAGCATTTGGAATTGGCAGACCGCGCTACTGCAGAAGGCGTGGTACTCCTCAAGAATAACGGTTTGCTTCCTTTGAAGAAGGATGCTATCAAGAGCATTGGTGTCATCGGACCTAATGCAAACAGCCGTGTAGCTTTGGTAGGTAACTACCATGGTACTTCTTCCAGATACATTACTGTTTTGGAAGGTATCCAGAACGAAGTGGGCGACGATGTACGCGTATACTACTCAGAGGGTAGCCATTTATTTAAGGATCGTCTGGAGCATTTGGGCTGGAGACAGGACCGCATTTCAGAAGCAGTTAATGTTGCGTTAAACAGCGACGTAGTAGTGCTTTGTGTAGGTCTTGATGAGACCTTGGAAGGTGAAGAAGGCGATACCGGTAACAGCTATGCATCCGGTGATAAGGTAGACTTATTGCTTCCTGAAGTACAGAGAGAATTGATTGAAGCAGTGATGAAGGTGGGCAAACCTACCATCGTCTTGAATATGACAGGTAGTGCTATGGATCTTCGCTATGAACAGGAGCATGCAGATGCAATTATGCAGATTTGGTATCCCGGCGCAAGAGGCGGTAAGGTAATCGCAGACTTACTCTTCGGTAAGCTGTCTCCTTCCGGAAAGTTGCCTATTACCTTCTATAATGATACTGCAGATTTACCTGCATTTGAAGATTACTCCATGAAGGGCAGAACCTATCGTTATTTAGAAAGCGCACCTTTGTATCCTTTTGGATATGGTTTGAGCTACGGCGAGGCAGATATTACCGCTGTAGAGTGCAACGGTCAGAAGGTGGCAGCAGGTGCTAACGTAGCAGTGGATACTGCGGCAGGCATGAGCATTACCGTAGAAGTAGAGAATAAATCAGCAATGGAACTTGAGGAAGTTGTTCAGGTTTACATTAAGGATATGGATTCTAAGTTTGCTTCTACCTGGGGCAAGCTTTGCGGTTTCGCAAGAGTAACTGTTGCGGCAGGCGCAAAAGCAACCGTAGCAGTGCCTATGGATGTGGATGCCTTTACTGTTGTAAATGATGAAGGTAAGAAGTTTGTAGACGGCAAGAAGTTCAGCGTAAGCGTGGGCTTCGGTCAGGCAGACGAAAGAACCAAAGAAATAACAGGAAAAGAAGCAATTGTATTTACTGTTGAAGGATAATAATACATGGCAGAGATGAAGCTGTTTAATCAAGAGTGGACATTTTTGAAGACGGCTCCGGGGACGGAGCTGTCTGATATAGCAGACCGGAAGGATTTGTTTGCACCGGTGGATATTCCCCATGACTGGTTGATTTATCAGACCAAGGATTTGTATGAGAACAGCACCGGGTGGTATCGCAAGGTATTAGACGTAAGTGCACTTGGGCTGACGGGAGGCGAGCATGCCATCCTTCGTTTTGACGGTGTTTACATGGATTCCACTTTATATGTGAACGGGCAAAAGGTGGGAGACTGGAAGTACGGATATTCTGCGTTTCAGTTTGATATTACGGACTTTTTGGCGGAGGGAGAAAATGAACTGCTTTTGCAGGTACGTTTCTTATCTCCCAACAGCCGTTGGTATTCCGGCGCCGGTATTTACAGGGATGTCTGGTTAAAGGTTTACCCCAAGGTGTATCTGCCCTTGGACGGTGTATATGTTTCGAGCAGGTATTTGCCGGACGGCAATTATGCCTTAGAGGTGGAAGCAGAGTGCGAAGGCGCAGTGACGGAGGATACCGTATGCCACTACAAGCTTTTCTATAAAGACGAGCTGTGGCAGGATTTGGGCCGGCAGAAAGCCCCCTTTTCTTTAAAGGCGGAAGTAAATGCTCCGAAGGAATGGGATATTGAAGACCCGAATTGCTACAAGCTGGGTGTGTATTTGTATGAGGCGGATAAGGTTATAGATTCACAGGAAATCACCATTGGTTTTCGCAGAATGGAGTTTACCACGGACAGAGGCTTTTTCTTAAACGGCCGTTATGTCAAGGTCAACGGTGTGTGCGAGCATCATGATTTTGGTTGCTTAGGTGCCGTGTTTTACAAAGAGGCCATGCGGCGTAAGTTTGAAGTATTGCGTAAGATGGGAGTCAATGCCCTGCGTACCAGTCACAACATGCCGGCATCGGCACTTATGGAGCTGGCGGATGAAATGGGCTTTTTAGTCTTAAGCGAAGGCTTTGATATGTGGGAGCGTTGCAAGACAGAGTACGATTACGGCAGATTCTTTAAGGAATGGGCCGAGAAGGATGTACGTTCCTGGATACGCAGAGACCGCAATCACCCCAGTGTGTTTATGTGGTCCATCGGTAATGAAATTTATGATACCCATGCGGATGCACACGGACAGGAGATTACCCGCAGGCTGGTTGGATATGTAAGAGAGCATGACTACAAGGAAAATGCACCCATTACCATCGGTTCCAATTTCATGCCTTGGGAAGGAGCACAGAAATGTGCGGATATTGTGAAATTCGCCGGATACAATTATGGTGAGAAGCATTATGAAGAACATCATAAGGAGCATCCGGATTGGATAATATACGGAAGCGAAACGGCTTCCATGGTACAAAGCAGAGGGGTATATCGATTCCCCTTGAAGCAGTCCATGATGGCAGACGAGGATGAGCAATGCTCTTCCATCGGTAATTCCAGCACCAGCTGGGGCGCCAAGGACGTGGAAATTTGTATTTATAAGGATAGGGATACGGAATTTAGCTTCGGGCAGTTTTTGTGGACCGGTTTTGATTATATCGGCGAGCCCACACCCTATCATACCAAGAATTCTTACTTCGGTCAGGTGGATACGGCAGGCTTCCCCAAGGATTCCTACTATGTATTCCAAGCGGAATGGACCGATGTGAAGAAGGCACCTATGGTGCATCTGTATCCCTACTGGGATTTTAATGAGGGGCAGTTGATTGATGTACGTGCCTGCACAAATGGTGTAAGTGTGGAGCTTTTTGTGAATGGCAAGTCCATGGGCGTGCATTCAATAGACCATAAGCATGGCAGGGAGCTTATCGGTACCTGGCAGGTGGCATACGAGTCCGGTGAAATCACGGCGGTTGCTTATGATGAGGCGGGAGCAGAAATTGCCGGAGAAACCAGACATTCCTTCGGGGATGCGGTGAAGCTTGTGGTAGAGGCTGATAAGCAGAGCCTTCGGGCCGACGGTGAGGATTTAGCATTTATTACCATTAGTGCGGTGGATAAGGACGGACATCCGGTAGAGAATGCCATGAATTATGTAGAGGTGCTGGTTAACGGAGCGGGCAGACTTTTGGGCCTGGATAACGGTGACAGCGCGGACTACGATGAGTATAAGGGTAATGTACGCAAGCTCTTTAACGGAAAGCTTTTGGCGGTAATTGGCGCCAAGTTGGAAGCAGGAGAGGTTGACATAATAGTGAATGCCAAAGGGCTGGAAAGTGCATCACTACAACTGAATGCACAGGAAGCACAGGCAAGGGAAGGTATATGCGCAACCGAAAACCTTATGGATACTCCTATGGAGCTTCCGGATACGCAACCGGTCAGAAGAGTGGATATTAAGGTTTGCGGCAATACCTTATTAAACAAGGATTGTCGGGAAGTGCTGTTAGAGGCAAGAGTTTTACCGGCTGATGCGGATGACAAAGGAGTTATCTGGAAGGTGGTAAACGACAACGGTATCGATGTTCCTTATGCCAAGATTGAGCCATTGGGCATGGAGAAGGGCGTAAACAAGGCGAAATTAATTGCCTTGGGCGATGGAGAATTTCAGGTAAGATGCCTTTCCAAGAGCGGTACCCACAAGGTACGTCTCATTTCCCAGATGAATTTCATGGCAGAAGGATTGGGTCAGGCATTTGTAAGTCCCTATGAATTCCTCAGTGCCGGCTTGTACAATCGTGCCATCGGAGAAATCAGTAATGGTAATGAAAAGGGCGTTTCCTTCGACAGAGCCGGTGTGAGTGCGGTAGTATTTGAGAATCTGGACTTTGGCGAGTACGGTAGTGATGAAATTACCATTCCGGTATTTGCACTGGATAATGATTTGCATAATATAGAGCTTTGGCTGGGCGTGCCCGGAGAGGAAGGAAGCGAACTGCTTCATATTCTTCCTTATCAGAAGCCTTCCATTTGGAATGTGTATCAGGAGGATACCTGGAAGCTACCGCGACGACTGAAAGGTGTGGTAACCATTTCCCTTCTGTTGCACACGAAGGTACATATAAAGGGATTTACCTTTAAGCAGTATGATAAGGCCTACAGTCTCTTAAATGCAGCAGAGTGTAACAAGGTATACGGCGATACCTTTACAGTGGACGAAGAGGCCATTGTTGGCATTGGAAACAATGTTACGGTAGTATTTGACAATATGGATTTCGGTGAGCAGGGTGCCGGAGGAATTGTTTTGACAGGACGTTCCAAGCTGGCAGGTAACACCATCCACATTCTCTTTACACCACAAAAGGGTGAGCCGGTACGCAGGGTGCTGGAAGTAAAGGGTACCCAAAACTATGAACCACAGGAGTTTTGTTTTGACCCCTTGGTAGGAGCGGGAAAGATTGAATTTGTATTTCTTCCCGGCAGTGATTTTGATATGAAGAATTTTATTTTCATAAAATAAAGGAGGTAACACAAATGTTATACATTGGTATTGATTTAGGTACATCAGCAGTAAAATTACTTCTGATGGACGGCGAGGGTAACATTAAGAACATTGTTTCAAAAGAGTATCCTCTGTATTTTCCTAATCCGGGCTGGTCTGAGCAGAAGCCTGAGGATTGGTATGAGCAGTCTATGGCTGGTATGAAGGAACTTTTGGAGGGCTTTGACAAGAGCCAGGTTGCCGGCATCAGCTTCGGCGGACAGATGCATGGTTTGGTTATTTTGGATAAGGATGACAATGTTATCCGTCCTGCACTTCTTTGGAACGATGGCCGTACCTTTGAAGAGTGCGACTATTTGAACAACGTAATCGGTAAGGAAAAGCTTTCTGAGTACACAGCAAACATTTCTTTCACTGGATTTACCGCCCCCAAGATTTTGTGGATTAAGAACAAGGAGCCTGAAAATTTTGCAAAGATTGCAAAAATCATGCTTCCTAAGGATTACATCGCATATAAATTAACAGGTGTACATTGTACAGACGTTTCCGACGCTTCCGGTATGCTTATCTTTGATGTGAAGAACCGCAAGTGGTCTAAGGAAATGTGTGATATCTGCGGTATTACCGAAGACCAGTTAGCTACCTGCTACGAATCATACGAAGCAGTTGGCACCGTACTTCCTGAAATTGCAGCAGAGCTTGGTATCCCCGCAACCGTTAAGGTAGCAGCAGGTGCAGGTGACAATGCGGCAGCAGCAGTAGGTACCGGTACCGTAGGCGACGGTATGTGTAATATTTCCCTGGGTACCAGCGGAACCATCTTCATCTCTTCCAAGAACTTTGGTGTAGATCAGTTCAATGCACTTCACTCCTTTGCACATGCTGACGGAAGCTACCATCTCATGGGCTGTATGCTTAGTGCAGCAAGCTGTAACTAGTGGTGGATGGACGAAATCATCGGAACCAAGGATTACGCAGCAGAGCAGAAGGCAATCGAGAAGCTTGGTGAAAACCATGTTTACTTCCTGCCTTACTTAATGGGCGAGCGTTCTCCTCACAATAACCCTAATGCAAGAG
>JAZSII010000106.1:0-17992 GCA_045533725.1 Acetatifactor sp.
TGAGGTAATGGAGGTTGTAGAAGAAGGCAACCGTCTGGTGCGCTTTGAGTATGAAGGTATTTTTGAAGAGGTACTGGATAAACTGGGAGAAATGCCCCTGCCGCCTTATATTACCCACAAGCTTCAGGATAAGAACCGTTATCAGACTGTGTATGCCAAGTATGACGGGTCTGCGGCGGCACCTACGGCGGGGCTTCATTTTACGCCGCAGCTTCTTGCGGATATTGAAGCAAAGGGCGTAAAAATTGCTTATGTGACTTTGCATGTTGGCCTGGGTACCTTCCGTCCGGTAAAAGAAGAAAATATATTGGACCATCATATGCATTCGGAGTATTATCAGGTGTCCGAGGAAGCAGCACGGACCATTAATGAGGCAAAACGCAAGGGTGGACGGGTGATTTGTGTAGGCACAACCAGTTGTCGTACGGTAGAGAGTGCATCTTCAGAAGATGGTGTGATTCATGCAGGCTGTGATAATACGGAAATCTTTATTTATCCGGGATATCAATTTAAGGTATTGGATTGTCTGATAACCAATTTTCATTTGCCGGAGTCCACATTGGTTATGTTGGTGTCTGCACTGGCAGGACGTGAAAATGTACTTACAGCCTATAAAAAGGCGGTAGAGGAAAAATATCGTTTCTTTAGCTTCGGAGATGCTATGTTTATTCATACAAACTCTTGAGTTTGTAATTTACTTATGATAAAATATGTATAAGTTTGGGGATTAGTAAGAAACAATCACAGAATACAAGGGGGCAAAGGCCATGCAAGAGAGAAGAAGGAGCAAAAGAACAGAACTTCATTCCGTGATTATGATGAAGCGTTTGGATAGTCAGGACGAGCAGGAAATTCAGATTGAGATTAATGATATTTCCAAAACGGGTGTTGGATTTGTGTGTGAGGAACCACTGGCGATTGGTAATGTATATGAATCTTATTTGACCATTTGGACCAAAGAAGTACTTCATGCATTTCTTCGCATTGTACGTATTGAAATGATAGACGGAAACTTCCACTATGGAGCAGTATTTATCGGTATGCCGGAGATGGATGCGGCCAGAATAGAAGTTTACCAGACCGTAAACGAGGAAAGTAATAATGCGTAAATTGGTACATAAAAAAGAGATAGTGGTTAGTTCCATAGCCACTATCTTTCTTATTTTGTTATATGCACTGATTTTCACCTTTTCCGAGCAGGACGGGGAGGCTTCCGGTGGACTTAGCCGAATGATTTCGGAAAGATGCGTAGCCTTTTTGAATTTTCTCTCAGGTAAAAACTGGACTGAACTGATGATGAAAAGTATGGCAGAATATTTTGAAAATCCGATTCGTAAGATAGCGCATTTTTGTGAATATGCGGTAATGGGAGTATTGTTGTTCGGAATTTGGTATCCATGGCTTGGACAGGGTGGCAGAGTGGGAAAAGAAGAGTGCGAAGCACGGGTTGAGAATAGGAGTAGAAGCGGAAGTGACCGGAAAAACGGTTTTTCGCCGGTGCTGAAAATCAGTATTCCCTGGGTTTTTGTCTCGGCTGCCTTAGATGAGTTTCACCAGCTTTTTGTGCCGGGAAGATATGGTTGCTTCGCAGATGTTTTGCTGGATACGGCGGGCGGATGCTTCGGACTGCTTTGTTGTATAGGCGGAGTGAAATGGTATTTGAAAAGAAAGAGAAAAAAGAAAGCTGTAGAGTAATCTACAGCTTCTTTTCGTATATGAGATAGCTTCTTTGGTTTAAAAGTTCTTTTGCTTTTTCAATGGCAACCTCATCGTAGAATTCCAGGCGAAGGGCACCATATTCCTGCTCTCTGTTATGCGTAATACCGATGTTTTTGATATTGATACCGTTAACCGCCAGAATGGTGGTAATGGCGGCCAAAGAACCTGCCTGGTCCGCAATGTCCACGGTCAGCACATAAGAGCGCTTGATGGGGCCGCTGGAGGCGTTGATAAAGGAATCACGATATTCTCTGGCGTTGTCAAAGAGGTTATATAAGTCTTCACTTTCACGGGCGTCCAGACTGCTTTTGAAGCTTTGGAGCGAGTGAATATAATCATCCAAAAGAGTGGAAATGTTGTCTGTATTGGTTAAGCATATCTGTTGCCACATCTGGGCACTGGAAGAGGCAATGCGGGTAATGTCCTTAAAACCGCCTGCGGCAACCATTTTCATAATACCGTCTTCTGAATCGCTGTCGTGCACCAGATTCACCAGGGAAGCAGCGATGACATGGGGTAGATGAGAGATGGCCGCTGTCACATAATCGTGCTGTTTATAGTCCAGAATCAAGGGAATGGCACCGGTTGCGGTAACTAATCCTTTGTAGGCATCCAATTTTTGGGGGTCGGTTTCTTGGGTTGGAGTCAGAATATAGTAAGCGTTTTCCAAAAGGGACGCCTTGGAATTCTGATAGCCGAAGCGTTCACTGCCTGCCATGGGATGACCGCCGATAAAGTGTTTTTCCAAGCCTGCAGCTTTTATATGCTCGTGAATATTGGTTTTCACGCTTCCTACGTCGGTAATGGTACAATCAGCCTTGATATATTGTTTGACGGTGGGAAGATTGGTGTCATTTTTCTGCACGGGGGCACATAAGAAAATATAGTCACAATCGGAAAAAGATTCGTCAATCCGAGTGGTTGTATGGTCTGCTGTGCCCTCCATCAGAGCAAGCTTCAAGGTATCCTCATTCACATCATAAGCAGTAATGCGGATATCCGGTATATTCTTTCGTAATGCTTTGGCAATGGAACCTCCGATGAGGCCCAGGCCGATAAAGCCGATATGTAAATTTTGCATAATTCCTCCTGTTCGATAAGGCATACATACCCAAAAGGATTTCTGGGTGAGCCTCTACCGAATGTTTTATATATGCACTATATCACTTTAAAGCGAAGAAGTCAATGGGGTTTTGGGAAAATGGTATTTTGGTGAGAAGTGAAGAAAAAGAAGCTCTCCATGACGGGAAAATAGAGAAAATTTTATGTATATCATAAAAATGTGTGCATTTTTAACAATTTATCTTGTAAAATGTCCGATAATTTAGTAAAATACCCTTATGGGGTAATAGGTATTACAAATTTGCTTTGGCGAATGTACCCAAATTACATCTATATTGGAGGAAGACATATGAATATTTACACAACTGACAAAATTCGTAATGTGTGTTTGCTGGGACACGGTGGAAGCGGTAAGACCAGTTTGGCAGAAGCTATGGCTTATTTATCAGGAATCACTTCCAGATTAGGTAAAGTGTCTGACGGAAATACCATTAGTGATTATAGCAAAGAGGAGCAGAAGAGAAAGTTTTCTATCAGTACATCAGTGATTCCGATTGAATGGGAAGGATACAAAATTAATATTTTAGATACTCCCGGTTATTTTGACTTTGTAGGTGAAGTGGAAGAGGCTATGAGTGCTGCAGGTGCAGCGATTATCGTTGTAAACGGTAAGGCAGGTGTGGAAGTTGGTACCATTAAGGCTTGGGAACTTTGTGAAAAGTACAAATTGCCCAGAATTATTTACGTTTCCAATATGGACGTTGACAATGCTTCTTTCCGTCAGGTTGTTGAGGATATGACCAATCTCTTTGGTAAGAAGATGGCTCCTTTCCATTTGCCCATCCGTGAAGATGAGAAGTTTGTAGGATACGTAAATGTTATCAGTGAAACTGCAAACCGTTGGGTTGGTAAGGAAGTTGTTCCTTGCGATATTCCTGAATACAACAAAGCGAACCTGCAGATTTGCCGTGATACTTTGATGGAAGCAGTTGCAGAAACCAGTGAAGAATTCATGGAAAGATATTTCAGCGGCGAGACTTTCTCGGAAGCAGAAATCCGTGCGGCACTTCGTACAAATGTCTGGGATGGCAGTATCGTACCTATGACCATGGGTTCAAGCACCTTGATGCAGGGTGTTTATACCTTGATTGACGATATTATCAAGTATGTTCCTTCACCTGAGAACCGTGAAGTGAAGGGTATCAACATGAAGACCAATGAAATTTACAATGCAGACTATGATTTCTCTAAGGCTAAGTCAGCATACATCTGGAAGACTATCGTGGATCCTTTCATTGGTAAGTATTCTTTGATTAAGGTAAATTCCGGTGTACTTAAAACAGATGATTTGATGTACAATGTAGATAAGGAAATCGAAGAAAAGATTGGTAAGATTTATGTGCTTCAGGGCAACAAGCCTATTGAAGTAAGCGAACTTCATGCAGGTGATATCGGTGCTTTGGCGAAGTTGACCGCAGCAAGAACCGGTAACAGCTTATCAACCAAGGCTACCACCATTAAATATGGCAAGGCAGAGATTTCCACACCTTATACATACATGAGATACAAGCCAAAGAATAAGGCAGATATTGATAAGATTTCACAGGCACTTCAGAAGATGTCCCATGAAGACCAGACCTTGAAGGTTGTGAACGATGCTGAGAATAAGCAGACCTTGATTTATGGTATGGGTGACCAGCATTTGGATATTGTAGTCAGCAGACTCTTGAATGAATATAAGGTGGAAGTGGAATTAACCAAGCCTAAGATTGCATTCCGCGAAACCATTAAGAAAAATTCAGACGTAGAAGCAAAGCACAAAAAGCAGTCAGGCGGACATGGTCAGTATGGTCATGTAAAGATGCGCTTCAGTCCTTCCGATGATTTGGAAACACCTTTCGTATTTGAGCAGGAAGTTGTGGGTGGTGCAGTTCCCAAAAACTACTTCCCGGCAGTAGAAAAGGGCTTACAGGATTCTATGGACAGAGGACCTTTGGCTGCATATCCTGTGGTAGGTGTCAAGGCTGTTCTTTACGATGGCTCTTACCATCCTGTAGACTCTTCCGAAATGGCGTTCAAGATGGCTACTATTCAGGCATTTAAGAAGGACTTTATGGAAGCACATCCTGTATTGTTAGAGCCTATTGCAAGCCTGAAGGTAACGGTGCCTGATTCTTATACCGGTGATGTTATGGGTGATTTGAACAAGAGACGTGGCCGTGTGCTTGGTATGAATCCTCTCCCCGGTGGCAAGCAGGTAGTAGAAGCAGAAATTCCTATGAGTTCTCTGTTTGGTTACTGTACAGATCTTCGCTCCATGACCGGCGGGCGTGGTGAATATGCATACGAATTCGTAAGATACGAGCAGGCACCCAGTGATGTTCAGGAGAAGGAAGTGGCAGCAAGAGCAGCAAAGGTTGCAGAAAACAATACAGAAGATTAATTGTAGCATAAGTTTTTTAGGGCATCCGATT
This sequence comes from Acetatifactor sp., assembly GCA_045533725.1. Lineage (GTDB taxonomy): Bacteria > Bacillota > Clostridia > Lachnospirales > Lachnospiraceae > Acetatifactor. The sequence goes on from JAZSII010000106.1 coordinate 5,256, forward strand.
TTCGGATGCCCTATTTCTGTATTATTTCTTTTTGTTTAACAGTTCCTCCATTTTTTCCAGTTCTTCCTTGGTGGAGTACTTTTTGATTGCTTGGATGCAGGCATTTAACTCTGCTTGGGAGAAGGTCAGATTCTCGGCTTTGGCGCGCTTCATCATGGGAAGAACAATACGCATCATATCTTTTTGGGATTTTCCGTGACCGTTTGCAAAAAGCTCTGCAGCAAAGTCCAATTTCTTCTGTGGGATGTCCCGTACAAGTTCATCGTCCATCCAAACCGGACGTTTATTGTTTGAGGTTTCGTTGTGTTGATTCACTTTAGTCTCCTTTCGTCGCATTCATGTTAAATAAAGTGCCGAATTGATTCAATAGCTCAGGAGAAAGACCGCCCGGAAAAAGTCCGTCCATACCATCGGGGGAACTGAAGCCGGTAGGGAAACCAAAACCATCCGTGGTGCCAAAACCATCCGGGAACAACTCTTTCATGGTTTCCATCATTTCCATCATATCTTTCAGGTTTTTAAAGGTTTGCACCATATTGCGCATCTGATTCACATTTTCTTTTTCAGCAGGTGTGCAATAAGGCAGGATATTTTCCCAGATGGCATCAGGATCGGGAGAGGAAGAGTCTGCCCCGTTTTGAGTGGGAAAAAAACCAAGAGGATGCTTGCTGAAGTATTGCATGGTATATTGTAATTCCAGATATTTTATGTAGACGGCTATACTTTTTTGAAAAGAGGGTGGCAAAAAAGGCAGAACAATTTTCATCATGCATATTCGGTTATTGGTAAAAATGGTATCAAATATTGCTATGTTGTCCTGCTTGTTATCTGCCATGGCATGCTCCTTGAAAATCAACTCTTAATTCAATGTATTTTGCATTCAGGGTTTTTATGAAAAACGGATGGGTGTTTTGAAAAAAACAGGCCCCAAAAGGGGCCTATTTGCACAGGAATTAGCAGCATCCGTTGTTGTTGCCGCCACAGAAGCAGGAGATAAGGAGAATCCAGATCAACCATTCGCAGTTGTTGTGATTGTCACAACCGCAACCGCATCCGTTGTTGCTGCCAATCAAGCCACCGCCGCAACCGCCGTTACCACCGCAGCAGCTGAGTAAGAGGATAATCCAGATCCAACTGCAGCATCCGTTGCCGCCGCCAAAGATAGAAGAATTGTTATTGCAGGAATTGCATCCGCAGTTTGTAGCTGTTAAGTCACTCATAATAGTGCCTCCAAAGTTTTTTTATATACTTCATAGTATGCGATGTGCCGGAATGTGTTACAAAATAATTCAAAACACAAAAATCCACAACATATAGAAAAATGCTTGCAATAATTCGTATATATAGTAAAATATATATAGTAAGGTGAGATAGGTCTGCGCTTTTTTGCAGAGTTACATAGATGTGGGAGTATTATATGGCAAGTACCCGGAAAACAGGCGGAGAGAAAACGCGAGCGGGAGCAAGTACCCGAAGCGGAAACAATACAGTTGCGGGAAGCAGGACATGCGGCAGTGCGGCACAAAAGAAACAATCCGATTACGAAGCACAAATAGAACAATATGTGCAGGAAGAATTAAAGAAACGGGAGAGAAAACGCAAAGTTTTGATTTTGCTTTGCAGTGTAATTGCGATTGGCTGTTTGATTTATGTGGGAAAGTATTCCTATGAAGATTACAGAACAAAAATGAATTATGAGGAGATGGCGGCACTGAAGAATTCGACTCCAACCGGACAAATCGCGTCCGGACAGGAGAATGCTCCGGTAATAAACTACACGGACCCTGACAAAGAGGTGCCGGAAGTACTGGATGAATATAAAAATTTATTTAATATGAACAAAAAGCTAATCGGATGGCTAAAAATTGACGATACAATAATAGACTACCCCGTAATGCAGACATATGATAATGAATATTATCTTAATCACAATACAAATCAGGAAAAAGACAGCAACGGAGCATTGTTTTTGGACAAGGATTGTGATGTTTTGGCGCCCAGTACGAATTTAATTATTTACGGACACCATATGAAGAGCGGAAGAATGTTCGGAAACCTGGACGATTATTCTTCGGAGAGTTATTACAAGGACCATTCCATTATTCAATTTGATACTATTTACGAAAAAGGAACCTACGAAGTGATGTATGTGTTCCGTTCCAAGGTATACAGTGAGGCGGAAGTGGTTTTTAAGTATTATCAGTTTATTGATTGTTACAGTGAGCAGGAATTCAACTCCTACATGGAGGAAATGGCGGCCATGTCCCTGTATGATACAGGAGTTACGGCTGAGTACGGAGACAGATTGCTTACATTGTCCACTTGTGATAATTCAGTGGAAGACGGACGTTTCGTGGTGGTTGCCAAGCGCATCGAAGAATAACCGTTGCTACGGAGACAATAAAAGTAACAGAGTACACGGAATAGCAGATGAATATACAGACATTAACCAATTGCGTAGATTCGTAACAGGATGAAGAAAGGCAAGGTTTTAGAATGACAAAGCAGGAAAAGAAAAAGAACGGATTGAGATTACGTCGCAGAATCAGAAAGACAGTGGGAGCATTGTCTTTGGCATCCGCATTAGTGGTTGCTACGATTCCTGTAGATACATTGGAAGCGGTGGAAAATTTACCCGGCGACGAGACAAAGGTAATTCTGTTGGAGTCGGATAGTAAAATCCCCGAGGTGGATACTGCTACGGATCCGGTTTATATGACCGGTGACGGCGTATATCGATTTGCGTATGTATACCCCAAGAACGCATCGAGCGGAGACAAGATTGCAGTAATCTTGGAATATAACAGTAATATGGATGAGAATGTAAGTAGCGGTATTTTGACCATACCGGATACTTTTGATGCGTATAAAGCATACAATCCCGGCGGAGGCAGCGGAAGCGGTAACGTAGCAGTTAATGCAGCGGATAAGTACATGTTTTATGTAATTGATGAGCCGGTATTAGATGCTTACGGCAATCCTACATACGGTGATTACATGAAGGATCCTGAAACAGGGGATTATTTGATAGATGAGAGCGGTAATAAAATTCCGGATGAAAGTACTCTGATTACAGAGAAAAAGATCAATCCCTGTTATTACAGAACCCGTGAAACATGGCAGGGTCTGGAACTTTTCATGTTGAGATCCGATGACAATATCGGTTCCAATGATATCAATGACTATCAGAGAGTAGTAGCCGGTTCGGATGATGAAAGACTGGCAGATATCAAGGTGCAGTATATTAACAATGCAAAAGACGGTGTTGGTGTATTTGAAGAAAAGGGTAGTATCGTAACGTTGAATATCGGCAGCAATATGCTTGGTATCGGCGACAGAGCCTTTTACGGATGTACCAGTATCAGTGAGGTTTCCGTAGGGGCAGGTATTGATACCATCGGTAATTTTGCTTTTGCCAACTGTATCAATATCCGTAACTTTAACATTCCGTCCAATACAAACGTGCGTATTATCGGTCAGCATGCATTTTCCAACTGTCAGAGTCTGGAAGCTTTTGTGATGCCGGTATCTGTAGAGAAAATCGGAGATTACTGCTTTGAAAACTGTTACAGCATGAAATCCATTGATTTGAATGGCGGCGGAACTTCACGTTTAAACAGCTTGGGTAATCATTTGTTTGTGAATTGTAAGTCATTGACCGGCCTTTTGATACCTTTTAGTGTAAATGAAACTTTAGATATCAGCATGTTGGAAGGCTGTCAGTCTTTGCGATATGTGACAGTATTGAATACCAATACCACATTTACAGAGGGGCTTCCCAGTGTAAACGAATCGGGAACAGATTACAGTTTCAAGAAGTTTAAGAGCATTGTACCTGCAGAGTTCTATTTTGAAGCGGAAGATGATTCTGCAATACATAGAATGTGTGGTGATAATGCCATAGCATTTAAGTATTATAACCAGGATATGTATGAAATCATTTTGCACGAAGATGAAGATGATTTATCCTCACCGAAGGCAACCTACAAGGTTAACTCGCGCAATGAATTGATTTTGTGTGATATTCAGAACGGTATGGAAGTGGTAGATATGCCACAGACCATCGGACCTGCACAGATTCAGGTGATTTCCTCTACCGGTTTCCAGAATAACTGTTTTGTAAAGAAGGTATATATTCCTTCTTCCGTAACAAAGATTTCTGCAGGCGCATTCCAGGGCTGTCACAACCTGACGGATGTTATTTTCTACGAGCCTGTGAATGTGACGGAAATCGGCGAGAATGCATTTGCAACACAGGTGGTTGGTGTTCATAATAATGGCTGTCCCAACAAGACATTGGCGCAGGAACCGGTGCTTACCTTTACGGGTCCCATTTCCTACAACAGTAAGCCTTTTGCTTATGCAATGGACCCCAACAGCAATATTAATACCGGTAGCCAGTACAAGACCTATATTACCTACTACAGCGGTTGGCCTACCAATTTGACAGTGCAGTATGATCCACAGACAGATAAGAATACCTTGTTGGATTATCCTACCTTTGAAACTTTGGCGACGGATTACAGTGATATGCCTTACCTTACCGCAGACCAGAAGTCTGCATTGGCAAATGCATATACACACAAGAAAAACGGTGACAAGCTGACACAGGATGAGGAAGACCTGGTTAGTGCAGTCCTTAATATTGAGCTTCCGCAGGGTATTGAGGATGTAAAGGATGGTTTGTTTATTGATAAAGAAACCAATTCCGGAGAGAATCTGTTTCTCAGCAGCTTGGGATTGACCAAAACCCTTACGACGCATAGTATCAGCGAGATTGCACCGAATACCTTTGAAGGATGCAACAACGTAGAAAGTATATATATTTACGGTGAAACCTATTCTATCGGTGATTATGCATTTAAAGATTGTGAAAGCCTGAAGAATGTGGAGATTTCTTCCTATGTATCTTCCATGGGCAAGAGACCTTTTGCCGGATGTGAAAAAGTGAATTCCATCAGCTTCCAGGGCGGCGAGTTCTTTGTATGTGAGAACGGCATTATTTACACTTTGGATTCGGGAGAAAAAACTTCTGTATTTGAATGTTTGGAATCCAGAGGTGTTGCAGTAGGCTCAAGTACCATAGAAAAGGATGAATTGGCGGGTATCACTACACTTGCACCGGAAGCGTTTATGGATTGTCCCGGTGTTGGTTCTGTGGATTTGACACAGTCCGGTATCACAGATATTCCGGAAAATGCATTTAACAATACAGATGATTTGTATTCCGTATATTTACCTGAAAGCTGTAAAGCGATATGGGCCGGTGCCTTTACGGGAAGTAATGTACGTTACTTAGAAATTCCCACCAGCGTGTCCTATATTGATCCGGATGCATTTGATACAAATGTGAATGCACCTGATACCTGCAAGCAGATTACCTTCCTCACTGAGGAAAACAGTAATGCAGCAGTTTACGCAAATATTTACGACAATATTAACGTAACACAAAAAGAAACAATAGTTACTTTTACTGTATATTTTGTGGGCAGAGACGGTGAAGTGATAGAGAAACAGACCGTTGAACAGGGCAAGGATGCAGTGCCACCGGAAGCACCGGAAGTAGAGGGTTACAACTTTACCGGCTGGGCTCCCAGTTATCAGGCAGTTTCAAGAGATGTTACGGTTGTAGCACAGTATGAAGCCATTGACCCTGACAGTTTAAAGGTAAACGTGCGCTTTATTGATTGGGACGATACGGTTTTGAAGGAAATGAAGGTTGAAATCGGCGGAGATGCCGAACCTCCGGTTAACCCTGTAAGAGAAGGTTACCGCTTTACCGGTTGGAGACCGGCTATTACCGATATCACACAGGATACTGATATTTACGCACAGTATGAAAAGATTGACTCAGACGAGTATATGTACAAAGTAACCTTTGTGGATTACGATGATAAGGTTATTAAGGAAGTGATGGTGGATCCCGGTAAGGATGCGGAACCTCCTGCAAATCCTACCAGAGAAGGCTATATTTTCAGCGGTTGGAGACCTTCTTACAAAAATGTAAACGCAGATGTTACAGTATATGCCCAGTATGAGAAGGCGGATTCTGAGGATTCCAAATATGTGGTCAGATTTATTGATTATGATGATACAGTTTTGTATGTACAGAAGGTAAATCCGGGCGATGATGCGATTCTTCCTCAGGCGCCAACCCGTGCAGGATATAAGTTTACCGGTTGGAGACCTGCCATTACTGATGTAAACAAGGATTTGGATACTTACGCCCAGTATGAAAAGATTACTGACAGCGGCGACAATCCTTCTGATGGCGGAAACAACAATCAGGGCGGAAATAATAACCAGGGTGGCAACAATCAGGGTGGTAACAACCAGGGTGGTAACGGTACCACGACACCTACCCAGTTCTACACGTTGACAGTCCGTAACGGTAGCGGTTCCGGTAGTTATGCAGCAGGTGAAAGAGTCATTATTATCGCAAATGACCCGGAATACGGTAAGCAATTCAGCAACTGGTCCGTGGACCCTTCAGATGTAATAATTGCAAGCAAATATGTAACAGCTACTGTTATTGATATGCCGGCGAAGGATGTATTGGTAACGGCAAATTACAAGGCTGATCCGGGTAGCGGAGTAGTAAATCCCGGCGGCAATACAGGCGGCGGTACCTCAAGCGGCGGTAATACGGGTGGCAGCTCCGGTAACGGCGGCACATCCGGCGGAAGCAGTAACGGCATTACCGTTGTGATTAACAAAAACGGCCTTTCCAATACCGGTGTTGTAGCAGTACAGGTAAATGGTTCTTCTGACAATTTTGTATTAAAGATTTCAGAGGATAAGAGTGCTACAGAAGAAGCATTAAAGGCTTTGATGACCAAATACAATGATATGTCCAATATCGTATATTTCCCTATGGATATCACATTATATGATTCTACGGGAACCAAGAAGATTACAGACACCACGGGATTATCCGTTGATATTACCATACCCATTCCTGACAGTATGATTACATACGCAGGAAACAACAGGGTAGCGGCAGTGGTAAACGGCAAGCTTCAGGAGCTGACACCGAAATTCAAGACGATTTCCGGTGTATCCTGCATCAGCTTCACTGCAACACATTTCTCACCATACGTGATTTATGTGGATACACAGAATTTATCGGCAGGCGTGATTACAGACTCTACGCCAAAGACCGGTGACGGAATACATCCTAAGTGGTTCGTATCCATCGGACTCTTGTGCTTATCCATGGTACTTTTCCTGAAAAAGGATAAGTTGCCTAAGGAAGACAAGAAAAAAGTAAAAACAGCCTAAATGGCTTTGACAGTAAGGGTGGGCAACCACCCTACTGTATTATTTTGAGGTGAAACATGAAGAAACTTCTGATGGTGGGAGCAGTGCTCTTTACAGTAGGATTACTCTTTTTGCTGGTGCCGAAGGATATGGCAGGGGCATCGGCAGAAGATTTTCATATTGAGGGTTCTACATTGGTGGACTACACAGGCACGGCAAGCAACGTGTCTATTCCTGATACTGTGGAAATCATCGGAAGAAGTGCTTTTGAAAACAATGCGGTGGTGAAAAATGTTACCATTCCCAAAAGTGTGAAGGAAATAGAAGAATACGCTTTTTGGGGCTGTCAGAATCTGGAAAGTGTAACCTTGGGAAGCGGTCTGACGGAGGTGGGAGATTTTGCCTTTTCTGCGTGTGAGAAGCTTACAGATGTCTTTATCCCGGATTCTGTACAGCGAATCGGCATCATGGCCTTTGCAGACTGTATTTCTCTGACAGACATCTATATACCGCCCACGGTTACGGATATTCATTCTACAGCCTTTGATGGCGTGTATTACCTGAATATCAGGGCAGAAGAGCATAGTTACCCATATAAATACGCACAGGCAAGAGGCGAATCCATTGCCAATGTACCGGAGCATCTAAAGGCAACTCCAATACCTGCGGCCACACCGGAACCGACACAGGCGCCGGAACCCACACCCGGTGCAGGACTCGAACCCACACCGGTACCTACAGCTACACCGGAGCCGGGAATCGTCATCGGCAGTACCACCATTGTGGGAAGTGATGCGGTGGTGTTCATAGACAATACGGACATGGATACCCTGCAGGGCTACGAAGGCTTCATAAAAGAAACCGAACCGGTTGCGAGTTCCACGCCCCCACCCAAGATAAACGTAGAAGAGTGGACCTATTACGGGGATGAAAATCTGGTACAAATTGAATTAGGGGAAAACATCGATACCATCGAACGCTTTGCTTTTGCAAGAAGCAAACTGAAAAGCGTACAGATTCCGGAGGGTACGAAACGCATAGAATATGCGGCATTTTACTATTGTGATGCCTTGGAAGACATTACCATACCGGATACGGTTACTTACATCGGAGAGAAAGCTTTTGCCGGTACACCTTGGCTGGAAAGCTTCTATGACGGCAGCATGGTACTTCCAAAGAACAGTGACTTCCTCATCGTGGGAGACGGTGTTTTGATTGCCTATCGGGGAAATGGTGAAAATATCACCATTCCGGCAGAAGTGAAATATATTACGCCGGATGCGTTGGGAGAATACAGCAAATAGAATATACGTGACAGGCAATTTTATCCATTGGTAAAATTGCCTGTTTTTTATATAGGGATTGACCAGACTTATGACTACCAAAGTGCACATGTTGAAAAACAATAATTTTGGAAATAAAAATATATATTGAATATGGTTGTGAAATGCGATATACTCATTTCATAGAATTCCTCTGTTTGTGTATGGAGGAGTAAAATACCATTGCGACGCGTCAAAGCGGATCGTGAGATAGGAGGACGTTATATGTTTTTGCAAGAATTGTTGGATGATGAGCGTAAAGAAGGACGTGCAGAAGGTCATGCAGAAGGTCATGCAGAAGGTCTCGCAAATGGTTTGGTGCTGTTATTGGAAAGCTTTGGCGAAGTATCTGAAGAATTGCGTTCTGAAATTATGTCTCAGAAAGATGCAGAGGTACTGAAGAATTGGTTGAAGCTGGCAGTACAGGAAAAGAATGTGGATGCGTTTGTCTTAAAGTTCAAAGAATAGTTCGGGATTAAGTCATGCCCGTCAGGGCATCTAAAACAAGTAGTTTATCAATTTACATTTTCAAGCCGGTTCAGGCAAGATAATCAAAGGGTAACAGAGGAATTCTATGATTTACAGTACTTAATATGTGGTAGAAGAGAAAATAATATGATAAAATATAAGAGAGGAGAGTGGGCTAATGGAACTTAAAGTTGCAGGAGGAATGCTTATGAGTATTGTATCTTTTTCGGTTCCTGATGAGGTGATAAGGAGATTGCGAGAAACAGAGAGCAGTTTTGCAGAATATATTAAAACTACGATAGCGGTAGATTTGTATAAAAACAGAGAAGTATCATTGGGATATTGTGCAGAAATTGCAGGGATGAAGAAGGAAGACTTTGTAACACATCTTGGGAAAAAGGGTATATCAATTTTTGATTTTGAATCCTATGACGAATTCGAGGAGGAAGCAGAGAATGCGTAAAGTTATAGTAAATGCTACCCCGCTGATTGCTTTATGTCATGTGAAACAATTATCATTACTCCGAATGTTATATGGAGAGATAGTGATTCCCCAAGCAGTTTACGATGAAATATCAGTGAAAGAGGATTCTGTATGCAAGCGTGAAATTGAACGTTCATTGGATTGGATTAAGATTTGTGAAGTTGCAAAAGATGCGAGAAAATCTCTGTTTAAAGCACAATTGCATGCCGGAGAAGTTGAAGTAATGATGTTGGCTTTGGAGCAAAATGCCGATGTGGTGGTTATTGATGATAAAAGCGCCAAGAAATTTGCAAAACAATTGGGGCTTCCGGTTACAGGGACTTTGGGTGTATTAATGAAGGCAAAGCAATGTGGATATATTGATAAGTTGAATCCCATATTAGAAGCGTTGCTTGAAAAAAATATATACATATCTCAAGAAGTAATTACGCTTTGTTTGAAGCAAGTAGGAGAAATCTAAAATATTATTCAATTAATATTTTCAAGCCGGTTCCGGCGCAATATTCAAATGATGACAGAGGAATTCTATGATTTGTTACAGGCGGGTCAATTGGCAGACGACCTTGTATTTTTAGTGCGAATTAGCTGGATATAGAGCAGAAAGTATGGTACAATATCTTATTAGGTATACAAACCATACATTTACAGAGGGAAGAATATTATGAACATAGTTTTATTATCCGGTGGTTCGGGCAAGCGCCTTTGGCCTTTGTCCAATGAAATTCGTTCCAAACAGTTTATTAAAATATTTAAGACAGAAGACGGCGCATATGAGTCCATGGTACAGCGGGTGTATCGTCAGATTAAAAAGGCGGATGCGGAAGCGACAGTGACCATTGCTACATCAAAGACGCAGGTTTCCTCCATCCATAATCAATTGGGAGATGAAGTGGGTATTTCTATTGAACCCTGTCGTCGTGATACTTTTCCGGCGATTGTATTGGCTACCGCATATTTGGTGGACGTAATGGGGGTAGATGAAAATGAGTCGGTTGTGGTATGCCCCGTGGACCCTTACGTGGAGGACGACTATTTTCGGGCACTGAAGGGTTTGAGTGAGCAGGCGGATAAGGGTGAGGCCAATCTGGTACTCATGGGTATTGAACCCACCTACCCCAGCGAAAAGTATGGTTATATCATTCCGGAAAGTGCGGATGATACAGCTTATGTTAAGACCTTTAAAGAGAAACCCACTGTACAGGTGGCTGAAGAGTATATTAAACAGGGAGCACTTTGGAATGGCGGCGTATTTGCTTACAAGCTGAAGTATGTTCTGGACAAAGCCCATGAGCTGATTGACTTCATCGATTATACGGATTTATTCAATAAATATGATACTTTGACCAAGATTTCCTTTGACTATGCAGTGGTAGAAAAGGAAGACAAGATTCAGGTGATGCGTTTTGCGGGGCAGTGGAAGGATTTGGGTACCTGGAATACTCTGACGGAGGCTATGAAGGAGAATGTAGTCGGAAAAGGTATTTTGAATGAGGAATGTCAAGGCGTCCACATTATTAATGAAATGGACATGCCTATTTTGGCAATGGGCTTGAAGGATGTAGTGATTTCAGCCAGTCCGGATGGTATTTTGGTGTCGGACAAGGAACAAAGCTCTTATATCAAGCCTTATGTGGACAATATCGAGCAGCAGATTATGTTTGCAGAGAAGTCCTGGGGCAGCTATAAGGTGATGGATGTAGAAAACGAAAGTATGACCATAAAGGTGACTTTGAATGCGGGTCACAGTATGAACTATCACAGTCATAAGAATCGCGATGAGGTATGGGTGGTAATATCCGGTACAGGCAAAACCATCATAGACGGTATGGAACAAAGCATCAGTGCAGGAGATGTGCTGACTATGGGAGCCGGATGTCGTCATACGGTTATCGCAGAGACAGAGTTAAAGCTGATAGAGGTACAGTTAGGTAAGGAGATTTCGGCACTGGATAAGCAGAAGTTTGAGTTGGAGTAAAGAACAAATGGGCAACAGACCTTTTTTGCTGCGTCCTGTAGGAAAGGATTATCTGTGGGGCGGCAACAGGCTAAATGAAGATTTTCAAAAGAATATTGATATGAGCCCACTTGCGGAAACTTGGGAATGCAGTACCCATCCGGATGGCCTTTCCGTAGTTGGAAGCGGTGAATATACCGGAGAGTCTTTGGCTGAAGTGTTGCGCCTGCATCCGGAGTACCTGGGGAGTCATCCTGCAAGCAATGGTGAATTGCCGATTTTAATTAAGTTCATTGATGCGTATCAGGATTTGTCCGTACAGGTGCATCCTACAGACGAATATGCAATGGTACATGAGAACGGGCAATCCGGAAAGACGGAAATGTGGTATGTATTGGATGCTGCAGAGGATGCGAAGCTGACTTACGGATTGAAGCATGATACCCAACCCCGGGCATTGCGTGACGCTATAGAGAAAGGGTCGCTGGAGAAGTATTTGCAGAGAGTGTCCGTTCAAAAGGATGATGTATTCTTTATCGAGGCAGGAACCATTCATGCCATAGGGGCAGGAGCTTTGATCGTAGAAATACAGGAAAACAGTAATCTGACATATCGTTTGTTTGATTATGGGCGTGTAGATAAGGATGGAAACAGACGTCCCTTACATGTAGATAAGGCATTGGATGTGGCAAATTTGAAGCGAGCTTCCTCTCCCAGACAGCCTATGAGAATATTAAGGCATCGACCGGGAATGGCAAGTGAATTGTTATGCCGGTGCAAGTATTTTGAAGTACATCGCATGTTAATCAATACGGAACAAAGCAGGGCGATAGATTATAGAGCGGATGCATTGAGTTTTCGAGTGCTTTTATGTGTGAACGGATGCGGGACGATTGCGTATGAAGAAGAGCATCTGGATATATGTAAAGGGGATTGTGTATTTGTGCCTGCGGAATCGGTGGATTTGCAGATATACGGAAATGCGCAATTTCTGGATGTTAGAGGATAAAATCGAGTTGAGGATAAATGTGTATGGCAGCCAAAAAGGTATATGCAGTGCGAAAAGGGCATAAAGTAGGACTATTTGATACATGGGAAGAGTGTAAGGCGGCAGTGGACGGTTTTTCGGGTGCGGAGTATAAGGTATTTCCTACCAGATGAGAAGCAGATGTGTATTGCTACGGCGCGAGTGTTGCAGATGCAGAATCCGGACACGCAGGAGATGATAAGCCGCAGAATGACTTGGGGG
>JAZSII010000218.1:0-5710 GCA_045533725.1 Acetatifactor sp.
ATAGGTCTGCGAAGGTCAAGCATCTTGATGCTGTCAGGAGTACGAAGAGCAAAGGTCTCACAAACAACGGTTACCAGCTTCTCATCAGCAATCTTGCCGGTGCCGAAGGTATCCACCATTACAGAAGTAGGCTGTGCCACACCGATGGCGTAGGAAAGCTGGATTTCACATTTGTCGGCAATACCTGCTGCTACAATGTTCTTCGCAACGTAGCGTGCTGCGTAAGCTGCAGAACGGTCTACCTTGGTACAGTCCTTTCCTGAGAAAGCACCGCCGCCGTGACGGGCATATCCGCCATAGGTATCAACGATGATTTTACGGCCGGTAAGACCGGAATCTCCGTTGGGTCCGCCGATTACGAAACGGCCGGTGGGGTTGATGAAGAACTTGGTCCCTGCGTCAATCCTCTCTTCAGGAAGTACCGGGTCATATACATACTTCTTAATATCTGCATGAATCTGTTCCTGGGTTACAGCAGCGTCATGCTGGGTAGACAGTACCACTGCCTCCAAACGATAAGGCTTACCATTCTCATCATATTCTACGGAAACCTGGCTCTTTCCGTCCGGTCTTAAGTAAGGTAAAGTACCGTCCTTACGAACCTCAGTAAGCTTCTTGGTCAGCTTATGTGCCAAAGAAATAGGGTAAGGCATGTACTCTTCTGTTTCATTAGAAGCATAACCGAACATCATACCCTGGTCGCCTGCACCGATTGCTTCGATTTCTGCATCGGTCATTTCGCCATCCTTTGCTTCCTTTGCCTTATCAACACCCATAGCGATATCAGCAGACTGCTTGTCCAAAGAAACCATTACTGCACAAGTATTGCCGTCAAAGCCCTTCTCAGAGCTGTCATAACCAATTTCCACTACGGTCTGACGTACGATACTGGGGATGTCTACGTTTGCTTTGGTAGTAATTTCACCCATTACCAGTACAAAACCGGTATTGGTACAGGTCTCACAAGCTACGCGGCTGTAAGGGTCCTGCGCCATTAACGCATCCAAAACAGCGTCAGAAACTGCATCACAGATTTTGTCCGGATGACCTTCAGTTACAGATTCGGAAGTAAATAATCTTTTTTCTCTTTCCATGTTTTTCTCCTTTTGTTGTTGGGGTGGATTGTATCCATAATCGGCCGACTCGAAAAGCTTCGCTTTCCTCGCTCGCACAAAAAAGGAATCCGCAATAACGCGGACTCCTACTAATAATCGATAGTCAAATCCACTTATTGTTCAAGTTGTTACTCTTGCTCAGGTTGGCACCTTCCTTTTCAGGGGTTGCCGTGGCTTCACAGGTCCTCTGTACCTCCACCACTCTGAATAAGTCGAAAAGATATTAAATTCTTTCGTGAATACAATACACTATTCGCAGGCGCTTGTCAATCCGTTTTCTTCAAAAACCAGCTCTTTCCATCCATCTACTTCTGCTCATCCAAATAAAGCTGAACCCGGCTGTCAAGCTTTTGGGTAGCTTCTTCAGCAGAAATATCCCCCGAAAAATAAGGTGTTAACTCCTCGGCTACTATACTGTAAATTACATCTGCATGGTAATTACTTGGTTTTGCATTCTCCAGGATAAAATAAAATTGTTCAATCATCTCATCGGTGTATAATATATCCAATTGCACCATTCCGGTGTTATCTTTCCTCAATTCCATATCAACAATCTCATCATACACTTTTAAAGAAACCGGAAATTGATTCGCATATCCTCTCTGGGTCTTTAATCCTTCCTCCTGCATCTGTTCTATCGAATCATAGGTAACATATTTTAGTTGTTCCTCCTCCGACAGAAGAAATTCAAAAAATTCGATTGCACCTTCTTTGCATTCTGAATTTGCACTAAGATAAAGGGCCCTGGTATTCACATAGATACCGTTCCCCTCCTCCCCGGGATATCCGAGAAATGCCATTTCCGTCTCGTCAGAATCATATACTGACTTTATACGCCACAATTCATCGAAAGCGATAATTGTTTTTGCAAAAGCCTTTTTATCACCATTTCCATTGTCTTCATAAGCCTTTGCAAAAGCCAGCAAATCCATAAAGGGTTGTTCGGTCAGATGACTCTCCCCTGTAGTCCAGTCAACAAATGCAGTATTGCTATTGTCGTTTAATCCATATTTATAAACAATGGATACCCCACCTAAATTTTCCTGCAAAATTTCAGCATCGGAGCCTTCCACTGCCTGCATCAGTTCCTGCAAGGTCCATGAGGTACGCACTCCAACATACTCCTTCGGATAAGCTACCACATCAAAGTTACAATCATACGGCACACTAAAAAAGTGTCCGTTCAGCTTTGCATCCTCCAATGCTGCCTTCAAATATAAGGAAGGGTCTGAAAACACCTCATCCACACATTCCAAATATCCGTTTTCTACATAACTTGGAAAATCAAGCACCATGTCATGCCCTAAAATATCCGGTCCTCTTCCTGCACTGATTTCCAGCTGTATACGCCTGCGGAATGCCTCTATTTCCTCACCCTCTTCAGGTAGCATAACAGAAATATAATACTTATCACTTTGCCGGTTAAAACGGGCAATGCTTCGATTTAAATTCAGATGTTGCGTTGCAAAGGCTATTACAATCTCCTTTTTCTCCAAAGGTTCCTCTATTTCTTTCATCTGTAAAAAGGTAAGCTCTCCGTCCATTTTCACCAAAAGAAGCACTTCCCTTTCATCTACTACTTTTATTCCATAAACTTCACTTAATAAATAACCATTGGCTGCAAACCGGAATGCTTTTTGCGCTTTTCCTTCAATAACCTTCCACAGATTCTGTGTATCTGCCAGATAAAAGGATTGGTTTGGTGAAACGCCGGCCACATAGTCTGTTCCGGGACCCTCCGGTCCGTTTACGACAACAGTTCCCGCCGTCAGATTCCCTATTACCGGTTTTCCTTCCTGATTTATACCATACCAATATACATCAGCACCGGCATTACTTTGCAACAAACCATACACGGCCTTTGTTTCCGGAACCTCTTCTTCTTTCGCATTTTGAAGTACATGGTCGTAACATTGTATTGTATTTCTGTTTGGGGAGAAAGTATAAAAATTTCCGTCCCAGTCTCTGGTGAGGGAGTTATTCATACTGTAATATTCATCCTTAAATGCTGCCGGCACCTCGCATAAGACTTCCTTTACACCATCCGATTCCAATTCCACCAGATAGTTGGCCTGATTGGCAATATACGCCTGTGTATATATTCTTTCGTCAATAGAGAACGTTATATAAGAATTAATACCACTATATTGTATGCCATCCAATTCAAAAGCACTCTGAGTAACATCTATGTTTTTCCATTCCTCGGCTCCGGAGTCTAAAATTTGTAAAAAGAAATTTTGAATACTATGCTCCGCATTATATACACTTGATGTATACAAAACACGTTCGCCAAACATAATGGGTGAGACCTCCGACGTTATACTACCGCCCGGTGGCAATACCACGGACTGTTCCGGAGACGGTAATGTAACCTCTTTTATAGTATAATAACATTCCTGTTCCTCTAAGGGTTCCACAACCGGATTATCTTCCCCTGTGCAACCAGTCATTAAGAGTGCCATTAACAAAAAAATACTAACGAAACTTCTTTTTTTCATATTTTCTCCCAACCAACTAAGTCCTTAAGTTATGACACTTATTATTTTCCACAACTACTATGTCGTTCTATAGTAACTGCTTGCTCATATTCCGCACCGCATTCACATCTGTATACATATGTATAATGTTCAATATACACTCCACATGTTGCATATTGGTATGCTCCATTTACATACCCCACAATAAATGAATGGGTTCCAGCTGAAGTAGTACCCTCATACTCTCTTCCCATATAGGTAAAAGAACATTGATGGCTAGTTGAATCGGCATATACCAATATATTTGTACTTAATACCATTACACACATTAAAATAACTGTAATCAATCTTTTTGTCTTTTTTCTCATCACATTTTCCTCTTGATTTTTCTTTAGTACAATTATTGTACTGTTTAAAATTGTATTCTTACCAACAGATTGCGCAATCTATCTACATCCACCCTACAACAAATCCAGTATATTTGTCTATGGAGTAAATGGAAAATAAAGAATTTTCCGTTTACTCAAATCAAATCACATTGATTTTCCTTATACTCCATTGTATAATTACACTTATAGTCATATACTGAAGGAGAAAACAATGAACGCTACTCTTTTTGGAACGTTGCTCAAAAAATTACGTAAGCAGGAAAATATGAATCAGGAACAACTGGCAGACACATTAGGAGTGTCAATATCTGCTATCAGCAAGTGGGAAACCGGCAAAAATCTACCTGATATTGAGAAAATCACAGCACTGGCTAATATTTTCTCAATATCTGTTGAGGACTTGTGTCATCCCGAACAAACTATAGCCAGATTGGAAAGTAATGAGACACACTCTCTGAATGTTGCTACTCCAACGCCCGGTAAACCTAAGCCGTGGATTAAAATTACTATAATATGTCTTTTTGCGGTGGCATTCATGGCAATTCTTTTCTTTCTCATAAGTGACAACAAAGCAAAGCAACCTAGTGCCTACCCTTATGCTTCACGTATGATTGAAGAAGAACTTTTTGGTTCTGTATATGAAATGGCCATCATATACAGTGGTAACTTGGATATCCTGTCCGATCCAACTACAGACTATATGAAACAACTATACTTTGAATGGTGTAATGATACAAATGTGCCACCTGAAATTACCACTATGAAGGTTTCCTTCTACGAAACAGAAGAAGCCGCTACGCAATGGACCGAACCCGATAAGAGTACATATTTTTTCAGATGAAAGGAGTTTAACTATCTATGAAAAAAATCAGTATTCCGTTATTAAGTATTTTTCTTACATTATTATTTTCTTTTCAGGTACGGGCTATGGAGCCTGAATCCCCCATTTATGAGGGGTATACTTCAGAGAATATCTACTATGTGGTATATGATACAGAGACCTCTGTAAATCTGGAACGCACTGTCGGCGATACAGTCAATGTTATCCGTGAATTCAGATTTAGTGGTATTATAAATCCCTCTTCCACACGTTCTTGGACAGAGCAAATAAACGGCACCACATACTCTGGAACCCTAAAACTATACACTGTAAATTTCGAAAACAACACCACTATTGCCTATTATTGGGGCACATTAACAGCAATTAATTAAGAAAACAGCCTGTAGGACAAACCTCCCACAGGCTGTAATTTTTCTCATAACTTTCTTATTCACAGTTTTTACCCGCACCCACAATCTTTTCATACAAATCCAGACCAAAGCTGGTAAGCTCCGGTGCATGCTGAATCATCTTGAAGGTACGTCTGCCGTTCTCCAGACGCTCGGCACTGAAAAACTCAACACCCTGTCCCTGCGAAGTTTCATCATACATTCTCTGTGCAAAAGAAAGCAAATGGGTTACTGTCAATACCTTCACACCGGCTTCATTTAAAGCTTTGATAATATCATAGGCAATGACGGAACCTTCCTTTTCCGTAGTGGTCGCAAAGGATTCATTTAAAAGTACCATGGAACGCTCACCCAGATGCTCCACAATCTGGCTCATACGTCCCAGTTCTTCATCCAGACGTCCACTGTTCATGGCACTGTCCTCACGACGGGTAAAGTGCGTAAACAATGACGGGAAAATTCCGCTTTCATAGCTTTCCGCAGACACCATAAGTCCACA
>JAZSII010000060.1:0-7408 GCA_045533725.1 Acetatifactor sp.
ACTCCTTGGCTCTCAGAACGACATGGATACGATCCGACTTCTTTACGCCTTCCATAATCTTTTCCTGATCCATCATGAATATATCCTAAGCCTTTCTTTTTTCCAAAATCCCAAGCATTCTTCCCATAAACGACAGGGAACCGAAAGCAATAATCACATCTTCTTTGCCCGCCAGCAAATAACTGATTTCCACAGCCTCTTCTACACTGTCTACAGCCGTTACATTAGGATGCATCTTTGCCACTTCTGCCGCCAACTCACAGGAGGACATAGCCCTTGCATTGCCGGGTGTGGCTACTGTAATAATCTGGTCCGCAAAAGAATGGGTCAATTCTATTATCGTCTCATATTCTTTATCCCTTAGGATTCCCATTATAAAGATAATTCTTTTGTTTGTAAAATAAAATTCAATAGAGTCTGCCAATTTCTTTGCGGCATCTGCATTATGTGCTCCGTCCACGATAAAATACGGTTTCTTTCCTACCACGGTAAAGCGTCCCGGCCATTTGGTGTCTTTCAAACCGTTACGCAATGCTTTTTCGGTTATATTATATCCTAAATCGATAAGTTCTTCCAATACCTTTATGGCCAAAAGTGCATTCCCTATCTGATAATTTCCGGAAAGCGTAATTTCCAGATTTTTCCATACACCGTAATCAAAGCGTTGTTTCTCCAGACCATAGCGGATTTTCTTCACTTCCCCCAAATCTGCCACCGTTAAAGGGCAACCTTTTTCGCCGGCTTTTTTTCGGATTACCTGTAGCACCCTCTCTTCCTGCATGGCAGTCACCACTCTGCTGCCGTCTTTGATAATGCCTGCCTTTTCTGAGGCAATCGCTTCTATGTTTTTGCCTAAATACTGCATGTGATCCATACTGATACCTGCAAGCACGGATACCAGCGTGTTCTCAATAATATTAGTCGCATCCATTCTGCCGCCCATGCCACATTCCATTACAACAATATCACAGCCCTGCTCCTTGAAATAGGCAAATGCCAGTGCCGTCTCTGCTTCAAAAGAAGTAGGATGCTTTTCTCCTGCCGTGACCAAACCGTCACAGACTTCTTTGATGCGTTCCGCCCAAGCACATAATGCTTTTTGAGAAATAGATCTTCCGTTTACCTGAATCCGTTCTCTATACTCAAATATGGTAGGGGACACATAACGGCCGACTTTGTATCCTGCTTTTTTTAGCACAGTACTAATATAAGCCAATGTCGACCCTTTTCCGTTAGTTCCCGCAATATGTACAAACTTCAAATCCTTCTGGGGATTTCCCAAAGCATCGCACAAATTCTCAATATTGGAAAGCCCGGGTACTATACCGTAACTATTTAAAGATTCCATATACTCTACTGCTTCTGCATACTTCACGTTAATTCCTCCTATCCGGAACTTGTCCAGCCTCTTCCGGTATAAAAAATTGCATTATGGGCATGCTATATCCATTCTTAGAATGCGAGGTTACCCATATGAAAACGCCAAAATGTATAAAATCCTTCCTCCGTCACGGTCTTATAGGCTGGTGCATGGAAATCATCTTTACTGCTGCTGAATCTCTTCGCCGCAGAGACTATACCCTAAAAGGCTGCACCTCCCTGTGGATGTTCCCCATCTATGGAAGCTCTGCCCTGCTGGCTCCCATATTCCGTCTGTTAAAGAAAAAAGCGCTGTGGATACGTGGCTGTACGTATGCTCTCTTGATTTTTCTTGCAGAATTTTTAAGTGGCACTTTTCTGCGCAAAAGAGGACTTTGTCCATGGGACTATAACCGTTCCAAATGGAATATCTGTAACGTCATTCGCTTAGACTATG
Organism: Acetatifactor sp.; assembly: GCA_045533725.1. Classification (GTDB taxonomy): domain Bacteria; phylum Bacillota; class Clostridia; order Lachnospirales; family Lachnospiraceae; genus Acetatifactor. The sequence continues at coordinate 1,817 of JAZSII010000060.1, forward strand.
CTCCCTTTTGGTTTTTGGCAGGACTTCTTTTTGAACACACCTCCACGCATACAAACAAAAAATAATAAGACAGGACTCTCGTTCCGGAAAGTCCCGTCTGTATGCCAATAAGCTATTTACAAAATACTGTCATCCACATCTGCCATTTCACCGGAACCGATATCCAGCATATTCACAGTACGTCTCTTAATACGAGCCGCTTCGGATTCCTTTAAAATAAAGTCCTTAATAGGTCTGGCATTACGAATATGCTTCAACACTAACTGGGGATGAGTATTATCCCCGGTAATACAATTAACCGTACCGATACGGAATATTCTTTCCCAAAATGATCTATTCAACTGTACATCCTGAATTTTGTACATAAAACAGTCATTTTCTACAATATTGAACAAACCGGTTTTAATTGTAAGCATGTCTTCTTTAACGATATATTTTGTGAAGGTAAAAGGTAATCCGAAAAATAACCAACGTTTTCTTTCTTCATATTCTATACTCATTTTGAACCTCCTATAGTACAAAATTTTTTTCTAAAATAACTATACTCGAAAAATGCTTTTTATGCAATCTTTTTTCTATGAAAAACACTAAATTTTCTTTGCATATAGTTCCACATTATGATATGATGTAAACATGTAAAATATACAGATATTGAAACCGTTCATTCGGTTTAAGGAGGTAACAACATGACTGCCAAAGAATGTATTATGGGACGCAGAAGCATACGTGCATTTGAAACCACACCGGTTTCTCATGAGCTGATTTCAGAAATCGTTGAAACAGCTTCATATGCCCCCAGTTGGAAGCATACACAGATTACCCGTTATATTGCTGTAGAGGGCGAATTAAAGGACAAGGTTGCCGCATGCACCTCTGCATATCCCCGCAATGGTGAGATTATCGCTTCTGCACCAATGGTAATTGCAGTTACCGTCATTACCGGTCGCAGCGGTTATGAAAGAGACGGTTCTTTCAGCACCCATCGCGGCGAAGGCTGGCAAATGTTTGATGCAGGTGTAGCTACCGAAGCATTTTGTCTGGCAGCTTATGAGAAGGGACTTGGTACCGTTATTATGGGCATCTTTGATGACGATAAAGTAGCTGAACTTTTGAATATTCCGGAAGGTCGTGACGTTATCGCACTGATTCCCATCGGATATCCCGCAGAAGAACCTACCGCTCCTCGCAGAAAGCCTGTAGAGGAATTATTATCATTTCAATAATATATAAGTCGAAGAATTTTTTCTTCGACTTTTCTTTCGGCAAAATTTGCCTATTATCAATCATTACGAAGGAGGCATATATATGCGACATTTATTAAGTCCCATGGACTTTACTACCGAGGAATTGGACAATTTATTTGATTTAGCCAATGACATTGAACAAAACAAAGCAAAATATGCACATGCCTGCGACGGCAAAATCCTGGCAACCTGCTTCTACGAGCCCAGTACCAGAACACGTTTAAGTTTTGAATCTGCCATGCTTCGTTTAGGCGGACAGGTTCTTGGTTTCTCCGATGCCGGTTCCTCTTCCGCCTCAAAGGGCGAAAGCGTTTCCGATACCATAAGAGTTATTTCCGGCTATGCTGATATTTGCGCCATGCGTCATCCCAAGGAGGGCGCTCCCATGGTAGCTGCAGAGAAATCACTCATCCCTGTAATCAACGCAGGTGACGGCGGACATCAGCATCCCACCCAGACCTTAACAGACCTGTTAACCATCCGTAGCCTGACAGGCTCTATCAAGAACTTTACCATCGGTCTTTGCGGTGATTTGAAGTTTGGCCGTACCGTACACTCCTTAATACATGCACTGGTACGCTACGAAGGTATTAACTTTATCTTCATCTCTCCGGAAGAATTGAAGGTTCCGGACTACATTACCGAAGAATTAAAAGCACACAACATCCCTTATGAAGAGGTAACCAATTTGGAAACCGTAATGCCACAGCTTGACTTCCTCTACATGACCCGTGTGCAAAGAGAGCGTTTCTTTAACGAAGAAGATTATATCCGCTTGAAGGATTTCTATATTCTGGATGCTGCAAAAATGGCATTGGCAAAGCCTGACATGCTGGTGCTTCATCCCCTTCCCCGTGTGAATGAAATCTCCGTAGAAGTGGACAATGATCCAAGAGCAGCCTATTTCAAGCAAGCACAGTATGGTGTGTATGTGCGTATGGCACTAATCCTGACCTTATTAGATTTAGCATAGGAGGTAAAGAATATGTTAAAGATTGGTAAAATTGAAGAAGGCTTTGTACTAGACCATATTCAAGCCGGAAAAAGCTTATCTATTTATGAACATTTAGGCTTGGACAAAATGGATTGCACTGTAGCCATTATCAAAAATGCCCGCAGCGAAAAGCTTGGCAAAAAAGACATTTTGAAGGTAGAATGTGATATTAATTTATTGGATCTGGATATCCTTGCTTTTATTGACCATAACATTACCGTAAACGTAATCAAAGACGGCGAAATCGTAGCAAAGAAGGCTTTGATTCTTCCCAAGATGATTAAGAATGTTATTAAATGCCACAACCCCCGTTGTATTACTTCTATCGAACAGGAATTACCCCATATTTTCTTTCTTGCAGATGAGGAAAAAGAAGTGTATCGTTGCAAATATTGTGAAGAGAAGTATAACGAGAGAGCAAAGTTTTAATGGACAAAACTCCAAAATCAAAAAGTACGTACCAAACAAGGTACGTACTTTTTTTACTTATATATCCTTATCCCCGCACTCAGCTTCCCTTTCTTGGTCTCATATTGCACACCATCGAAAATAAACTTACCATATCCTCTGAGATTCACTACCTCCCCCTTTTTCAAGGTCTTGGAATTATTCTCACAAAGCCTGCCGTTTACAAATACCTTTCCGGTTCGGAACATGTCCAATATGGTACTGCGTGATTCATTATATACCTTGGCAAGGCAGGCATCCAGTCGCAAGGAAGGCAAAAGCACCTCCATGCTCTCCGGCTCATCCACCGGAATATCGGCCGACTCCGATACTACCTGACACTTTACACTTGTGTGTTTCACCTTATCTAACATATCACATATATACTCTGCAATACTGCCTACGCAAAACAAATAAGCTTCCTTGTCCGCCACCCTGATATCCCCGATGGTGCTTCTCTCTATTCCCAGATTCATCAGTGCGCCCAAAAAATCCCTATGAGTCAACTTATCCGCAAACTTGGCAAGCAACGGTTTCACATGCACGCAAACAATAGGATACGCCTCTTCATATCCAAACTCTTCTTCCGAGCCAAAGCGCACCATTTTACGTTCCGCTCCTTCGTAACCGCCCCATAATGCATATCCAATATGCGCCAACTCTCTACCGGCTTCCAACTTCCAAAAAACATCCTGTTCACTTAAGCCCAGAAAACCGGTAAATGTATATGTATTTTGGCGGAAGGACTTATCCGCCAAATCCTTGATTCTGTTTCTTAACTGAATTACGTCCTTTGATGATTCCAAAGCCATACTCTCTCCTATCCAAGTGCAACATCCAATACCATCATTAATGAAAAACCAATTGCAAAGGCAATGGTTCCCAGATTGGAATGGTCACCTTCACTGGTCTCGGGAATCAGTTCCTCCACAACCACATACATCATAGCACCGGCTGCAAATGCCAGCATATAAGGCAGAATCGGTGTCACCAGTGATGCCAGCATAATGGCCAAAATAGCACCCACAGGCTCTACTACTCCCGACATAACACCATACAGGAACGCTTTTCCCTTACTCACTCCATGGCCGCGAAGTGGCATGGAAATAATAGCACCCTCAGGGACATTTTGTATAGCAATACCAATGGACAGAGCAATAGCTCCCGCCATGGTCACATCCGTTTCTCCTGTTAATACACCCGCAAAAATCGCACCGCAGGCAGCACCCTCCGGGAAATTATGAATAGCCACCGCCAATATAAGCATGGTAGTCTTCTGTAATTTACTTTTCGCGCCCTCCGGCTCCTCGCTTCCTACGTGCAAATGCGGAATCACAGTATCCATCAAAAGCAAAAATCCCATACCCAGTAGAAAACCTATAAGTGCCGGCACAAAAGAAAGCTTCCCCATATCCGCACTCATATTCATAGCCGGAATCAGCAGGGACCACACAGAAGCAGCCACCATGACACCGGCTGCAAAGCCTAATAAAACCTTCTGCAATTTATCACTAATCTCTCCTTTCAGAAAGAATACACACGCAGAACCCAAACTCGTTCCGATAAGCGGTATAAACACCCCTAAAATAAGATTCATCTTCTTTCTCCTTAATCAAAATTATTATATGCTCCGACATACTTTCCTGTGACCTTCCGTACCTCCGAATATTACGGAATCGTCCTGTATGCGGTATGGAAACATTACAAATAAATCCCCGTCCGCGCAAAGCATTCTCCACGCAAACAGGGATTACCCTTACGCAAAATTAATAATATCATCTTTAGGAGCTTTGGTCTTCACTACAGAAATTGCATGCAAAATAGGACCCTCTCCCTTATAATCTTCCCAATATTCCTTACTGATGGTGGCAGTCACCTCTACCCATTCCTTGTGTTTCAAAGATGCCGAACCTTCATATTCACAGGCAAATCCAAGAAAAGCCATATCATCTGCGCAACAAGTCATAGCCAGTCTTCCCGGTACAAAATAATTATCCGGGAATCCCTCCGGTCTTAAAACCATGCCTTTAAACTTAATGGTTTTGCCCACATAACGCTCCAAATGATCCAAAGAATCCAAATACCAGATGCCATAACCCATATTATCCAACTCGATTACGGGAGCATTTAAATCAAATGGCAAATCCTCCTCAAAAATCGTGTCAATTTCTCCGTTTGCATCTTCAAATACAATATCCGCATTTGGATTAACCGCCTTGATATTTCTCTTGTATACATTCAATTCTTCAATACCATCACAACGGTTAAAAATTATCATCTCTGACTTTCGCACCATCTCTGCCAACAAGGAACGCATGTTGGTATAATACATGGGAAAAGTAGTACCGTCAATGGTGGTAATCTGCTGTTCTACTTTCCAATGCCAGGGAAGATGCATATTTTTATAATTCCACATACCGTTATATTCGATGATAATACGGTCCGGCTTATGCTTCTTTTCCAGCTCTACCAAATGCTTAGTATTAAAATCCTCTTCCTCTTCAATCCATTCCACAACCGAATTAGTCTTCTGCAATAATGCCTCTTCGTATTCGTTCTCGCCCTCTTCGCAGGCAATAATCAAAGTCTTTCCCTTGATTCTGAAATAAGGCTGTGCCAATGTGTAAGTAATGAATTCTGTCTTCCCGCTTTCCAAAAAGCCATTAATCATGTAAACCGGTTTCATAATATCTCTCCGTTCAAATCACTTTATACGCCAAACAATTCTGCCAGTTTCTGTTCCTTCAGTTCTGCACCGATTACACAAAGCTTACCGGTTACCTCCGGTTTTCCTTCACGCACAACATGTTCTTCAGGCACATAGTCGAAATAAATCCATGTGTTATCCACGGATGCAATCATACCCTTCGCACGCAAAATCATGCCGTACTCACCACTATCCAATGC
>JAZSII010000031.1:0-2515 GCA_045533725.1 Acetatifactor sp.
CACAAGGATATGGGTGCGGTGCATGTGGAGGCTTTGCAATCCCTGTTTACTCAGCCGGGTAACAGATGGGTACATTTACCCTACGGTATCCGTGGAAACAGGGATTATGAAAAGGTAATGGTAAGGCGTTCGGCACATGAGGTGTCCGGGGAAGCTGCCAAAGAAGTGACCGGGGAAGCATCAGATACCGGATTTCACTTTTGCATATTGGATGTGGAGAAGGATGGAATAAATTGTAAAGATATTCCACAAAATCAGTATACGAAATGGTTTGACTATGATAAAATAGAAGAACGTTTGGAAATCAGGTTCCGTCAGGAAGGGGATTTTTTGACCATTCGTTGTGATGGAGAGCTACGTCATAAAAAATTAAAAGATTATATGATTGATGTGAAGATTTCTCCGGAACGCAGGGATACAATTGCTTTATTGGCAGAGGGTAAGCATGTATTGTGGTTGCCCGGATACCGTATCAGTGAATACTACAAAGTCAGTGAAAATACAAAAACTGTTTTACAGGTCAGCTACGAAGAAAAGTAGCAGGTTGATGTAAACATATGGTTACAAGGGAGGAAAGACAATGGCAGAGCGTGTTGAGGTACTTCTAACGGAAGAGGAAGTAGATGCAAGGATTCGCGAAATTGCGGAACAAATCAATAAAGATTATGAGGGCAAGGAAATTCATCTGATTTGTGTATTGAAGGGCGGCAGCTTTTTCATGTGCGAATTGGCAAAAAGAATTACTGTGCCGGTTTCTTTGGATTTTATGTCTGTGTCCAGCTATGGCAGTGGTACAGAGTCCAGTGGCAGAATAAGGATTGTAAAGGATTTGGATGAATCCGTTATGGGAAAGGATGTGCTGGTGGTGGAGGATATCGTAGACTCCGGCAGAACATTGAGTTACCTGATGCAGTTACTGCGTGACAGAGGTGCAAATTCCCTTCGTCTTTGTACACTGTTGGATAAACCGGACCGCAGAGTGGTGGAAGTGCCGGTAGACTATACCTGCTTTCAGATACCGGATGAATTCGTGGTAGGCTATGGTTTGGATTATGCACAGAAATATCGCAATTTGCCTTATATTGGCATTGTGAAATTTGATTAAGTTTTTAGATAAATGAGGTGAGTCAATTGAAACAAAAAAGTAGAGGTGCCGGTTCATATTTCCTGTTTTTATCATTTTTGATATTGCTTATGTTTGCAATGAATTACATGAATAAGCCGGAGTATAAGTACACACAGGCCCAGTTATTGCAGGATGTCAATGCGGGCACGGTAAAGGCGGTTTATATTTATCCCAATAAGGAAGCGCCCACCGGTTATGCTACCGTTCATTACACCAGTAATGTAACACAGGAGCTGTATGCAACGGATGTCAGAAAATTGGAGAGTGCGCTGCGCGAGAACGGATGCGAACCGATTGTTATGGATATTCAGAGGGAAAGCTGGTTTTTGACCACGATGCTTCCTATGCTGTTGTTGCTGGTAGCAGGGTTGTTCTTTTTCATGATAATGAATGCCCGTGCGTCAGGAGGAGGCGGCAGCAATGCCAAGATGATGAATTTTGGCAAGAGCCGTGCGAAAATGATAACCGGTGATAACAAGGTCAATTTTGGTAACGTAGCGGGACTTCGTGAAGAAAAGGAAGATTTGGCGGAAATCGTGGACTTTTTAAAGGATCCCGGTAAATATACCAAGGTGGGAGCGCGAATCCCCAAAGGTGTGTTGTTGGAGGGTCGTCCCGGTACCGGTAAGACATTGCTTGCAAAAGCCGTAGCAGGTGAGGCACATGTACCTTTCTTCTCATTAACAGGTTCAGACTTTATTGAGCTGTATGTAGGTGTGGGTGCCAGTCGTGTAAGAGACTTGTTTAAGGAAGCGGCAAAGAATGCGCCCTGTATTGTATTCATCGATGAGATAGATGCCATCGGACGAAGCCGAGATTCCAAGTATGGTGGCGGAAACGAAGAACGTGAGCAGACTCTGAACCAGCTTTTATCCGAAATGGATGGTTTTGACAGTTCTAAGGGCGTATTGATACTGGCTGCAACTAACCGTCCGGAGATTCTGGATAAGGCATTACTCCGTCCCGGTCGTTTCGACAGAAGAATCATCGTGGATAAGCCTGACTTAAAGGGTCGTGTAGAGATATTAAAGGTTCATGCCAAAGATGTAAAGATGGACGAAACAGTGGATTTGGAAGAAATCGCACTGGCAACAAGTGGTGCTGTAGGTTCCGACTTGGCAAATATGATAAACGAAGCTGCGATTAATGCAGTTAAGGAAAAACGCGAATATGTAAGCCAACAGGATTTGTTTGCAGCAGTGGAACAGGTGTTGGTGGGTAAGGAAAAGAAGGACCGCATCATGAGTAAGGAGGAACGTCGTATCGTTTCCTATCATGAGGTGGGGCATGCGTTGGGTAGTGCATTGCAAAAGAATTCGGAACCGGTACAGAAGATCACCATCGTGCCCAGAACCAAGGGAGCTCTTGGTTATGTTATGCAAGTGCCGG
>JAZSII010000049.1:0-7481 GCA_045533725.1 Acetatifactor sp.
CGTCTTTAAGACACGCATCATTTCTTTCTTACTTTTCATCTCGCCGCATCCGACGCATTGTCTCATAGGAATTTTCTTATTCTTCATATTCTCCCTCGAACTCTTCTTCGTACTCACCTTCATATTCGTCATAGTCATCCATATAGTCTTCATAACGGAATCCCGGTGCGTCCTTAGCCTGTGTTTCGCTCTTAATGTCAATCTTATATCCTGTCAGTCTTGCTGCAAGTCTTGCATTCTGACCTTCTTTACCGATAGCAAGTGATAACTGATAATCCGGAACAACAACCTTTGCGGTCTTTTCGTCAGGATCTGCAAATACTGCTACAATCTTTGCAGGTGACAATGCGTTCTGGATTAAGTTACCGGGGTTCTCATCCCAGTTTACAATATCAATCTTTTCACCGCGAAGCTCTTCTACGATTGCATTTACTCTGGCACCATTCATACCTACACAAGCACCTACTGCATCTACGTTAGGATTGTTGGACCAAACTGCAATCTTGGTTCTGCTGCCTGCTTCACGGGCAATACTCATAATTTCTACGGTACCATCCTTGATTTCGGTTACTTCTGATTCGAACAATCTCTTTACCAATTCCGGATGAGTACGGCTTACATTAATACGGGGACCCTTAGGAGTATTCTTAACTTCCAGAATATATACCTTGATACGCTCCGTAGGTCTGAATACTTCACCCTTCACCATTTCCGCTTCATTTAATAATGCATCAGCCTTACCTAAGTTGATACTGATATTCTTTCCCACATATCTCTGTACTACGCCGGTAACAACATCCTTTTCTTTTTCGTAGTACTGATTATAAATAACACTTCTTTCCTCTTCACGAATCTTCTGCAAAATGACATTCTTTGCATTCTGAGTCGCAATACGGCCGAATTCCTTAGATTTAATTTCCACATTCAATACATCGCCGACTTTGGCTTTCTTTGATACTTCCTTTGCATCAGCCAAAGCAATCTGTAATAAATCGTCTTCCACTTCTTCCTTGGTCTCTACAACTTCCTTTTCTGCATAGCAAAGGAAATCACAGGTTTCACGGTTGATTTCCACCTTAATGTTGTCAGCCTTACCGAAGTGGTTCTTACATGCGGTAAGCAGGGAATTCTCAATTGCTTCGAAAAGAGTTTCCTTGCTGATTTCTTTCTCCTTCTCCAAGATATTCAATGCTTCCATTAATTCTTTGTTCATTTCTTATTTTCCTCCATTCTGCCGTTTATACTAAAAATCCAACGCTAATCTGATGATTGCTATATCACTTCTTGAAAAGGTCCGTTCCTCATTATTTATGGATACTGTCACACTGCCTTCATCAAAACGAATCAAATTTCCTTCAAATTCTTTACATCCGTCCTGCGGCTTAAACAGTTTGATTTCCACATCCTGACCGATACTGTTAGCAAAATGCCTGTCTTTTTTCAGGGTTCTGCCAAGTCCCGGGCTGCTCACCTCCAAAATGTACGAATCGTCAATAAAATCCTCTTTATCAAGTACATCCGAAAATTCTCTGCTGACATTTTCGCAGTCATTGATGTTAACACCCTCTGCTTTGTCAATGAAAGCTCTCAAATAGAAATCACTGCCTTCCTTCACATACTCCACATCGTAAATGCTCACGCCATGCTTCTGCGCAATAGGAAGAAGCAATTCTTCTGCCTTTCCTTCATAGATCTCTCTTTTGGACATTCCTTTCCATCCTTTCCGGCTTACAACAACAAGAAAGAGTGGATTGCGGTCCACTCTTATCTAGTAAGCATCTTCAATTCTTGACTATTATATCTCCAAATTTTGTAAATGTCAATACTTCCCGTTTCATTTTTCTTGAAAATCAGGTGTTTCTGAGCTATCGGTCTGACTAATAGCCGATAAAACTTCCCAGCAGCAAAATCCCGCAACAGCAAACTGCAATCATCAACTGTAGCCTAATGCTCCACTTAATCCACTTTACATAGCTGACTCCTACCAGACTCAGTGCAATTAACAGGCACGGATTCGTAAAATAAAACACATTAGAGAAACCATCTCCATAATTAAATGCAAGCACCATTAACTGTCTGCTCATACCGCAACTGTCTGCTATAGATGCAAATAAGGGCATCAAAAGCACGGCCTCCGCACTGCCGGAGGAAACAAAGAAATTCATCACCATTGCAAACAAAAAAATAAACAAAATTCCCGCATACGGCGGCAATCCGGAAATAAAGGACTCTGCGAAATCAGAAATCGGTTCAAAAATTCCCGATTCATTCATGGTATACTGAATACTGCCTGCCATCATAATCAAAAATAAAGAAGGCAAAATCGTCAGCATACCGTAGCCAAAATAGGTCAATGATTTCCTCGGCTTAATCCTTGAACAGATGCAGCAGCCAATTCCCGCTATCAGAAAAAATACTGCCACCAAAATCATCAGATAATCCGAAAGCCCGGGAATCCACACCGAAAGTACAATTGTCAAAAAGCAAACCCCGATAGTACCTATGAAAAACTTCATAGAAGCTTCCATATTGTCTTTACGAACAAAAGTGCTGATCCCGGTCTGCAACGGTTCCTGATTGTTCATATTGTTTTTCTTTTCACACTTCTTCGCATAGGGAATCATAAACAGTAACAGACAGGCATAAATGACTACAAAGGTAAGCAACCTCAAAGAAATACCGCTAAACACAGGAAGTCCCATCAGTGTCTGTGCCACACCTGTAGTGAAAGGATTCAACACACCGGTTGAAAAACCAAACGCCACCGCTCCCAAGGACATGCCAAGACCTACAAGTTCATCCCATCCCATAGCTACCGCCAGTACCACAGCTAACGGTACTAAGGGAATACACTCTTCGAAGCTTCCTACAAAAGCGCCCATACTTAGAAAAAACAATGTTACCACTGCCAGCAAAACATATTTTTTATTCCCTGCTGCATGTACAATTTTTCGCAGCATATAATCCATGGTACCGCTTCTGTCCAAAGCATTGAAGGTGCCGCCGATTACCAAAAGGAAAATCATTACCGCAATCAATGTGCCTCCCTGCTCTGAGCCCAGCACAAGTACCGGAGATAACGCCCACTTCCAAAATGGGATGCCTCCTCCGGGTATAACCAAAGTCAATATATATGTCATTATCATTAATCCGACCAAAATGGCAATTGCCACCACAAAGCTGGCCGCACTGACATTCAATCCTTTTTTTTCCTTCTGTTCCATTCTGCACTCCTTCGTTTGCAAAGCTTAAGCCGGGAAACTCCCGGCTTACTGCTAATCTCTAGAACTTCTTTTTAAACTTGTCTGCAAAACCTGAAACAGCGTCCAAATTAATCTTTGCTTTAATTCCGTCCACTACTGCGTCCAGCTTGCCATCCGGCAAATCAACACCCGCCAGTTTCTCTACGGTTTTTACAGGTTCTTTCTCGAACTGCTTCTTTAAATCATCATCCTTCTTGATTTTGTCTACCAATTCATTGATTTTTTCTCTGATGTCCATATTCCTTGTACCTCGCCTTCTTTATTAAGCCCCCCCTGCTCTGCTAACAGAATACCATATTTTATAAAAAACCACAAGGTTTTCTGCTAAATCAAATATAATAATTCCATGGGCAATGCAATTAACTCTTTCGCACCGTTTTCTTTCAGATAATCACCGTTTCTAAAGCCCCATGTTACCGCAATAAAACGAACCTGTGCATTAGCGGCCGTTTTGATATCGATGTCCGAATCACCGATAAATACACATTCTTCTCCGGCAACTCCCAACTCCTCCATCGCTTTATACAAGGTATCCGGAGCCGGCTTTCTGTGCACACCTTCCGTTTCACCGATTGCCACATCAATATAATCACCAAAATATTCCTTGCAAAGTTCCTTTACCGCCTTGTCCGGCTTATTGGAAACCACGCCAATCTTGTACTGTCTTTGTTTCAATTCCTTTAACAATTGCAAAATACCCGCATAAGGTTTGGTATTATCCTTACAATGAAAGTCATAATAAGTCTTATATATTGCCAGCGTGGTCTCAAACAGAGGATTCTCTTCCCCGTCAGGAATAGCACAGGCAATCAAATGACGTGCCCCGTTTCCTACAAATTTACGAATTTCATCACTGGTACGCATTGGCAGGCTGTGCACCTTCAAAGCCTCATTCACAGAATCCGTAATATCTGCCAGTGTATCCAACAAGGTACCATCCAAATCAAAGATAACTGCTTTCATTGAATTCTCTTCATCCGCCAAACGATAGCACTGTTCAAAAAACTTCGGATCCATGGTATGCATACCACGCTTCTCATTATTCTTTACCACCAGATAATCTCCTGACTTGCCCAGAATATATCTGCTTTCGTCTTCCAACGTAAAAATTTTTACTTTGTGTTCCAGTTGCTTTGCTCTGACACGCTTTTCACCATGAAATACACAAACCTTTGCACATTCCGCCAAAGATACCACCTTGTCCTCTGATGCACTCTTTGCGGTGGGAAAATATTCCAGATTTGCCAATTCAAACTGCCACTCATGCAATCGGTATTCACGCATGATTTTTTCTTTGCCGCGCACAAAAACATCGCCCTTGATACCTATGGTAAATATCATATCCTCTTCTATACGCACTTCCCTGTCGCCACCCATGGTACGTATGGTAACCAAATCTCCAACCGGGAATATATCCGCAGCCATTACATAGCCCATAGGAATCGCCTTACGTATATATTCCTTCATATCTGCAGACTCCAGGTCGAAATCCTTGGCATAAATAATCTCATGCCCCTGAAAATAATCCATGACACGTTTTTCCAAAAATGCTTTAATTGCTGATACTGATGGACGCATCTTTCCATCATCGTCCATTTCCATACGCGGTGTTAAATTATGTTCTTTACAGTACTTCTCATATGCCGGAATTAAAAGTTCCATCTTAATCGTACCGCCGGCTTTTACAAAATGTCCGCCACCTCCACCGATACCATCACATATCTGTTGCGCCATTTCACTGGCATTTACTTCTTTTACACAGCTTCGCACTGATAATTTAATACCCTTTGGCAATACACTGAAAACCAGACAGGTGTCTACTACATCCACTTCCAATACCAAATCGCTGATAATACCCAAAATATTCGGATCACAAATACCTGCCTTTACGATGGCGAAACGATGTTCTTCAATGTAATCACTTCTTAAAAGTGCAGCTCCTGCCGTTTCCAGTTCCTCGATAGACAAGTTACAATTGCGAAACTTAGTAATCATTGCCACATCAAAATTTGCTTCATCTCGAAGGTCCATATCCAAAGGATGTGAAATTTCCGTAAGACCATTGGTATCCATGTACAATCCATAATACATTGCTGTTGCCAAATCTCTGTTGGTATTAATATCAAAATCAGCGTCTTTTAACAGCTGCCACACCAAGGTCGAACAAGCCCCAAGATTACTTCTGACTTCGCTCAAAACCGGCAGCCCGCCGCTTGCTTCATGATGGTCAATAACCGCCACTTCATACGCATCAAAGTGCGTTACATTGCCTTCTCCAAACTGGCAATCCACCGTAATTAAAAGCTGCATCTTCTCCATACTCTTCACATAACGAATGGGAATATGCAATTCATCTATCATTAAAACCAAATTGCTTTTGCGGATTTTATTACGTCCGCTGTAAATGATTTCCACATTCTTTTCATGTTCTTTAAAAAAACTGTACAGTCCGTAAGCACTTGCCAAAGCATCTGCGTCCGGATTGTCGTGACACTGAATCACTATATTGTCATACTCTAAAAGATCGTAAAGCTTCATAATGTTCTCCCCATATTATCTTTATTTGACACCACCATCAAACCTCCTTTGATATCTTAGAGTTCGTACGGGGTCATCTGATATACGTAGTAATTGAGCCAATTGCTGTACAAATTATTGCTGTGAGAACGCCACTGTAACAAAGGTTTATTCTTCGGGTCATTATCCGGATAATAATTGTAAGGCACCTGAATGGGCAAGCCCTTATTTAAATCCCTGAAATATTCATTCTGCAACGTATAACGGTCATATTCCGGGTGACCGTTTACAAAGATCTTTTTGCCGCCTTCTGCCATAGCCAGAAAAACACCTGCCGCTTCACTTTCTGCAAGAACAGTCAGCTCTTTGCAGGCATGAATGGCTTCTCTGGGGGATTCTGTATGACGGCTGTGCGGAGCCAAAAATACATCATCAAAGCCTCTCACAAGAGGAATCTTACGATTCATTACCTTATGCTCATAAATACCAAACAGCTTTTGCGGCAGCTTTTCTTTATCGATACCGTAATAATGATACAGGCCTGCCTGGGCTCCCCAGCAAATATGTAAGGTGGAGGTCACATGTGTCTCCGCCCAGTCCATAATTTCACACATTTCTTCCCAGTAATCCACCTCTTCAAAGGTAATATCTTCTACCGGTGCGCCGGTTATAATCATTCCGTCAAACTTGCGGTTTCTCACATCATCAATGGTATTATAAAACTTATTCAAATGGTCCGCCGGCGTATTTTTGGAAATATGATTCTTTACATTCAGAAAAGTCACATCTACCTGCAGGGGTGTATTGGACAGAGCACGCAAAAGTTGCAGCTCTGTATCCTGCTTTACCGGCATAATATTCAGTATGGCAATCTGCAGGGGACGGATATCCTGATGCATGGCACGGTTTTCGTCCATCACAAATATATTTTCATTCTCCAAAATCTCCTTTGCAGGCAAATCACTTTGAATCTTAATAGGCATTTCTTTATCTCCTTAAAACTGTATTCCTTCCGGGCAAATCAAACTATTCACCCAAATATTCTTTCATAAAATCCTCTTCCGTCAAAATCGGAATGTTCAGCTCCTTGGCCTTTTTGTTCTTGCCGGAAGTGGATGTAATATCGTTATTGATAAGGCATTCCGTCTTGGAGGTCACACTGCCGGTCACTTTGCCGCCACGTTCCTCAATCACCGCTTTCATTTCCTCACGATTTGCGTAGTGATTCAGACTGCCGGTAATACAAAAACTCTTACCCGCCAGAGTCTGCTCAGCAGTATTCACGGGCATCTGCTGCAGGGTAAGCTCCGCCATCAGATGCTCAATGCGGGAAATATTTGCTTCGTTTCTCATATGCTCCACAAAAGCAGCCGCAATCACTTCGCCGATGCCTTCCACCTCGCTGAGTCTCTCCACGTCAGCCTTCATTAAAGCATCCATATCATAGGCAAATTCCTTGCACAATACCTTTGCCGTAGCAACACCAATCCCTGCAATTCCCAAAGCATACAACACCCTCGGAAGTGTAGTGTTTCTGGAAATATTGATACTTTCCATGAGATTTGCAAAGGATTTCTCTCCAAAACCTTCCATCTCCACAATTTCCGCCTCGTAACGGTCCAAATGATACAAATCAGCAAACTCATGCAAGAATCCACAACCGATAAACTTCTCCAAGGTAGCCTCGGACAAGCCTTCTAT
>JAZSII010000219.1:0-26697 GCA_045533725.1 Acetatifactor sp.
ACCAACGCCAAATCTGCAGACTCTATTTGCTCCTGCACATGCAAAAATAAATGGTCAAAATTGTAGCTTCCGTCCTCTTGTAAACCGGAGGCCACCACTCTTTCATGCATGAGCATATCTCCAACCATCACCAGATTAATTTCCGGCTTCGGTGTGGGAGTCGGTGCCACGGTAGGCTCCGGTGTGGGCGTAGATGTGCTGGCGGACTCCTGCATAGCTATAGACTCGTTTTCCAAAATCACACCTTCTGACTCTACCGGCTCCGGTGTCAGTTCGGGGCAACCTGCTGTCTCCGACAAGTTAATGTCCTGCTTGCCACAGGCACAAAATAACACTACCAGCAAACAAAACATCCCTATGAACTTAACAACATGTCTACTGCTTTGCCGCATTAGTCACTGCCTCCTCTATCTCAAAACACCCACTGATATAAAATTCCGTATAATTCCCTGATATAATAAGTAGGTAACAGCCATTTTGCAGTTTTTCCGCAAACAGCCGTGCTTTCTATTCCCAAATCCTTCGCCACAAGGCTTGCTCTGTATTGATGATATTCACTGGTTACAATGGCAATTTCTTCAGACAATTGATTTTCTCTGATTACGCGTAAACTAAACTCCAAATTCTCCCGGGTAGAAGTTGATTTCTCTTCCTTATAAATTCGGTCTCCTGCAATTCCGTTTGCAATTAAATACCGGTACATGCATTCCGCTTCCGAAATATCCTCACCCGGTCCTTGTCCTCCGGAAACCACACAATTTATGTCCGGATGTTCCAGCATGTATGCCACTGTAGCATCCAGCCTTTCCCGTAAAGAAAGGCTTGGCGTTTCTCCATACACGCGACATCCCAATACCACCAGCGTCTCCGTCCCCTTCGGTGCATTGTTCATGGCTTTCATCATTAGCGTCGTCAGCACAATAACCAGTACAAATATCAGAATTGCTACGCCTTTTGCAAGCAGGACAAACCATTTCAACACAGGATGCTCCTTACACTTACGAAACCATTGATTTACTTTATCAAAAAACACCCCATACAAAACAGCCATCAAAGAAATAACTGTTCCTGTAGCATTGCCGATATTTACGCCTACCGACAAACTAAGAGGAATTAGGAAAAGTGGCAGAGAGCACACACCCACTGCCACCAGAATGATACGAAACAACTTAGTCAAATTCAATCTTTTCAGCATATTTACGCTCCATAACCTTTCTGTGTGAGAATCTATTCGCATTCTATCACAAAGCAAGCACGGAATGAATTAATGCTTTCCAAAGATTTCTAAAGATATATGAAAGATTACACCTTAAAACAGCTTCCGCCCACAAATTCCCTGCAAATAGAATTGTTCGGTAAACTTTCACTGCTTACACCAAGAAAGTACTCCAAAAACTTAAGCAAACGCTTCGCCTCATAGTACTCCGGATCCTCTTTGGAAATACTGAATAATAAGGGCTCTGCAAACTGCTTGATTACCGCCAATTCATAAATCAATGCGGAATTAAACATAGCATCTGCCTGCTCCTGGAAGGGAAAAATATACTCCTCTTCACCTCTTCTTACAGAGTGCCACATACCAATAGTTCTCTTGGCATCCGATCCTCTGGTACGTGCATCTCTTACCATACGACGAAGCAATCGGCCGTCAGTAGTCGGAATACGATTATGTCCATCCAAATTCATACTGGTAAGTGCACTGATATAAATTTTGTACTTACTTTCATCCGGCAAGGTACTGGAAGTCTGCGGATTCAAACCATGAATTCCTTCAATTACCAAAATATCATCCGGTCCCAACTGCTTGAAATTACCATGATACTCACGCTTTCCAATTTTAAAGTTAAAGGTAGGTAATTCCACTCTTTCACCTGCCAAAAGCTTACCCATATCCCGGTTAAAAGTATCTATATCAATCGCTTCCAGACATTCAAAATTGTAATCTCCGTTTTCGTCCCTCGGGGTCAATTCTCTGTCCACAAAATAATCATCCAGCGCAATGGGATGAGGAACCTTACCCATGGTTCTTAACTGAATGGACAATCTGTGTGAAAAGCTGGTCTTACCGGAAGATGATGGTCCTGCAATCATGATAAACTTTACATTACCTCGCTCTACAATATCTCGTGCTATTTCACCGATTCTACGTTCCTGCTGTGCTTCCTGCACCAGAATCAAATCACTCAGGGAACCGTTACAAATACGCTCATTTAATCTTCCTACCGTATCCAAACCAACCTCGGCTGCCCACTTTTCAGCAGTCTGAAGTGTTTTGAACAACTTCGTTCTTTCTTCAAAAGGCTTCACCACCGTAGGATTCTGCTTGCCCGGCAAAAGAAGCATAAAGCCTTCTTCGTATGCAATCACATCAAACCATTTTACATAGCCTGCATTAGGAAGCATATATCCGTAATAATAGTCATAATAACCATCTAACTCATAAATGTTTACCAAAGAGCCCCTGCGATAGCGGAATAATCTCTCTTTATCCTGCATGCCCTTCTCTTTGAACAGTTCCATAGCATCATCCAAAGGATATGATTTTTTCATAAAAGGCATTGCCGCATCACAAAGAGCCTGCATTCGTTCCTTTATCTTCAATGCATTATCCGGGTTTGCTTCCACTGCACCTGCTGTAGTAATATACGAGCCGTTTCCTACCGCAAACTCTACTCTGGACTTTTGTGCAATATCATTTCCGAACAAATCGTACACGGCTTTCAAAAACAGCATGGTTGCACTACGCACATAAGTCTTGTAACCCACATCATCTTTCAAGGTAAAGAATCGAATCTCACAATCCTTTTTTAATTGTTTAAACAACTCCCTGATTTTACCGTTTACGGATACCAAACCAATTAAACCATCATATTGCTCCTGATAGTCCTGCGCAATTACTTCATATGTAGTTCCTTCCGCATATTGTTTCTCTTCCCCGGCAATTGTAACTGTAATCATACGATACCCCTTTCTCTGATTGTAAAAGAATCAGACATCCTTTATTACATATACCCCTGTGCTCTGTGAATCAGTTGCAGTTCCCTCTCTAATTCTGTAACTCTCACTTCATCCGCACTATGTTCTTTCAAGTTTACCAATAATTGTTTCACATGTTTTGCACTATGTTCTAAATACTGTTGTAACACTACATTCTTTGCTTTTAAAAGCAATTCTCCGTAAGTATCCCAAAGCTCCTGTTCGCCAGCATCAACGCTCTCCGGGTTCTCCTGCAATACCGGTACCGCTTTCATCATGGGGTAATACTTCCCCTCTTCAAAAATCATATTCTCTTCTACGATCCGATATCCTTCTTCTCGCAAAAATTTACGAAAAAGTGCCAGCTCTGATTGCGGTTGCAATATGAGCTCCTTCATTGCATGCGCTTTCGCTCTTCCCTCTGTCAAAATTTTCATCATTAACGGACCGCCCATTCCGGCACACAGCATGCAATCAGCTTCCCCAACCTGTATGTTTTCAAGTCCGTCAGAAAGACGCGTCTCTATGTAATCCTTCAGGCAGTATTGTGAAATATGTTCCATGGCACGTTCCAATGGACCGCTTCTGACATCCATGGCATAAACCTTTGGCGCAATATTTTGTTGCACCAAATAAATGGACACAAAACCATGGTCACAACCCACATCACACACAATTCTACCTTTAGATACCATATCCGCCAAGGCTTTCATTCTTGCAGATAATTTAACTGTCTTCATTAGTCCAGAAAATCCTTTAACTTCTTACTGCGGCTGGGATGGCGTAACTTTCTGAGTGCCTTAGCTTCAATCTGACGAATACGCTCACGGGTAACCTTAAACTCTTTACCCACTTCTTCCAAAGTACGGCCACGACCGTCATCTAACCCGAAACGCAAACGAAGTACCTTCTGCTCTCTGTCCGTCAAAGTACTGAGCACTTCCACCAACTGTTCCTTCAACAAAGTATAGGCCGCTGCATCTGCGGGCACAGGTACATTATCATCCTGAATGAAATCACCCAAGTGGCTGTCTTCTTCTTCACCGATAGGAGTCTCCAAAGATACAGGCTCCTGACTGATTTTCAGAATCTCACGAACTCGGTCAACAGGCATACCCATTTCTTCCGCAATTTCCTCCGGAGAAGGCTCTCTTCCAAGCTCCTGTAATAACTGGCGGCTTACTCGAATCAGTTTATTAATTGTTTCCACCATATGCACGGGAATACGAATGGTTCTTGCCTGATCTGCAATCGCTCTGGTAATCGCCTGACGAATCCACCATGTAGCGTAGGTTGAGAACTTATATCCCTTACGATAATCAAATTTTTCTACAGCTTTAATCAGACCCAGATTTCCTTCCTGAATCAAATCCAGGAAAAGCATACCTCGGCCAACATATCTTTTTGCAATACTGACTACCAGACGCAAGTTTGCTTCTGCCAGACGCTTTTTCGCATCCTGGTCACCCTCTTCCATTCTCTGTGCCAGCTCAATTTCTTCTTCTGCACTTAACAAAGGTACCTTACCGATTTCCTTCAAATACATACGTACCGGGTCTTCGATACTGATACCATCCGGAACAGACAAATCGATATTTTCAACATCTACTTCGTCCTCTTCCGTCAGAATAATACTATCCTCGTCTACATCATCCACTTCTGTAATACGAAGTACGTCAATTCCGCGCTGTTCCAATGAGTCGATTACTTTTTCAAATTGTTCTTCTTCGAGTGGAATATCTACTAAAAAATCAACAACCTCCTGATATTCCAATACATTTTTCTTTTTCTTGGCATATCCTAAAAGTTCGTTAATTTTCTCTTCTAAGCGTGCCTGTGTGTTTTCATCCATTCTATGGTTCCATCATTCCTAGTTGTATTTATTATTTTACAAATCAGTATTCACGTTAATCCAAGGAAATATGCGTCTTTGCAAGCTCTTCCAGTGCTTTCTTGCCGGCTATCACTTTGGTAAGCGCATTCACATCCGCCCCGAGTCTGCCTGCAAAAAATTCATAACTGTTTTTTTTCACAGCATACAAAATATCATGAAATGCCTTTTCCTTCTCCTGCTTTGTTTCCAGCTTCGGCAAATTGGTATTAAAAAGTGCCGCAGCTTCCCGCTGTTCCTCTTCATCAGAGAACATACTGATAATCGCCGCCGGATTATATGTTCCCTGCTCCAAATCCGCAAACAACCTTTCTGCAACCTTTTGATACAATTCCTCCGTAAAATCCTCTGCCGAAATATACTTGGTAATTTTCGTATACAAATTGGGTTCGTCCGTTATCCAGGTAATCAAAAGCCTCTGTGATTTTTTGGAACTCTCTTCAGGAGTATTCTTTTGCCTGATACCTGATTTGGGACGTTCCACAGGCTTTGCCAAACCTGTTTGTCCTGCATAACTGTTTACCAGCTTCCTCAAATTATCAAAACCGATATTATATTTGTCGGCAATGGCTTCTATATAATTTTCCCGTTCCACATCTACCGAAAATTCACATAATTTCTTTGCGATTTCCTTATGGAACTTTGTTTTCGACTCCGGATCTTTTAAATCAAAATCCCGACTCAAAATTCTGATTTCAAAAAAGAAGCTATTCTCTGCCTGAGCAATTCTTTCCTGAAAGGCTTCTTTTCCTTCCGCCTTCATAAATTCATCCGGATCCTTATAGGGTGTCATATTAATGACCTTTCCGGATAATCCCGCTTCTTTCAAAATACCTATTGCGCGAAGTGCTGCTTTCGTTCCTGCCCCGTCGCTGTCATAGGCAAGTAACACATTATCCGTATATCGCCTGAGCAAATTGGCCTGTTCCACGGTAAATGCCGTACCCAAAGATGCCACAGCCTGATTGAAGCCGGCCTGATGCATGGCAATTACATCCATATATCCTTCACATAAAATAATATTTCCGCTTTTTGCAGTGCGGGCAAATTGAAGTCCATACAAATTTCTTCTTTTATCAAAAACAGGAGTTTCCGGAGAGTTTAAATACTTAGGCTCGGCATCTCCCATAACCCGACCGCCAAATCCAATCACTTTGCCGTGTACATCCGAAATCGGATACATTACACGATTAAAAAACTGACTGGTCAATCCATACTTCTCTGAGTAGGTTGCCAAACCCGCCTCTTTAATCAATTCATCTTCAAAACCCTTTTGCTTTAAATACTGAACTAAAGATGCACCGCTCTTACCCGAATATCCCAAACCGAATTTTCGCATGGTTTCCTCGGTTAATTCACGTTTCTGCAAATATTTATATCCTGTTTCACCATGTGGCGTACGCAGCTGATAATAGAAATACTTCGCAGCCTCCTTATTTACCTCTAACAAACGAGCCCTCTTATTCTCCCTTGCCTTCATCTGCTCATCATATTCCAACTCCGGCAAATTCACACCGGCTCTGTCAGCAAGCATCTTAATCGCTTCCGGAAAAGAATAATTCTCATAATTCATTACAAAGGTAAATACATTGCCGCCGGCGCCACAACCAAAGCAATGGTACATCTGCTTGGCACCGTTTACGGAAAAGGAAGGAGTTTTCTCATTGTGGAAGGGACAACAACCCCAATGATTTGCACCTTTTTTTTGCAATCGCACATATCCGGCTACCACATCCACTATATCGTTTTTCATCCTGACTTCTTCTACAAGTTCTTCCGGATAATACATGAAATCGTCCTTTCCTCAAAATTCTCATCAAAATCATCCTTTAGCCCTGACAGCCCTGCCCTGACAGCTCGATTTACGGACGCCTTGCGTCCTTTCCCGCTGCTTCGCAGCTAAAAATCTCGCTAGGCGCTACGCGCCCTATGTAGGTTTATATGTGCCAAGACTTGGGGATATATATCTCCTCATACTGCGCAATCGCAAATCTGTCACTCATGGCGCCTACGTAGTCACACACCACTCTTTCACGTGGCTCGCCTTGCTCAATCATCTCCAAAAATTCCTCCGGCAAAGCATCTATATTTTTCAGATAATGCTGATACAAGGTCTCCATCAACATTTCTGCCTTTCCTTCCTCACTCTTCGCCTCCGGATTCTGGTACACTCTCTCAAACATAAACTTACGCAGTTTTTGCATTGCCTCGGCAATGGGCTCAGACATCAAAATGTCATTCTTACCAAAACTGGTAGTAACAATATCATGAATGAAATGATCCAGACGTTCACCGGTTGTATAACCGATTACATCTCCAATCTCCTTGGGCACATCACTTTCTTTTAAAATACCGCCTCTGATGGCATCATCCATATCGTGATGTATGTACGCGATTTTATCCGAAAAACGCACTATCTTGCCTTCCAAAGTACAGGGTTTTCCTACTGTTTGGTGATTGAAAATACCGTCTCTTACTTCATAGGTCAGATTCAAGCCCTTCCCTTGCTTCTCCAACAGCTCGACTGTTCTGACACTTTGCGCATTATGCTCAAAACCAAAAGGACATACTCTGTTCAAGGCTCTCTCCCCGGCATGTCCAAAGGGTGTATGCCCCAAATCATGTCCCAAAGCAATAGCTTCTACCAATTCCTCATTCATACGCAAGGCTCTGGCTATTGTTCTCGCATTCTGCGATACCTCCAGGGTATGAGTTAAACGCGTACGGTAATGATCGCCCTCCGGCGTCAAAAAAACCTGCGTTTTGTCCTTTAATCTTCGGAATGCCTTGCAGTGAATAATTCTGTCCCGGTCTCTCTGAAACACAGTTCGGATATCGCATTGTTCCTCCGGTCGCTGCCGTCCCTTGCTATCCACACTATGCATTGCATAAGGGCTTAAATATTCCTGTTCCCACCGTTCCAAAGTTTCACGTATATTCATGATACCATGCCTCCTTGTTGCGCAACGCGCCCTCCCTGTAACATTGGTCTCTACTTGTAATATTCTGTATCTCCACAAAAATTCCTTTTTAACAATTGAAATAACTTTACAAATTTTGCATTTTTATCGACAAATTTCGTAAACGAACTCTGCGACCCTTTCTACTGCTTCATGTGCCTTCTTGGTCGGCATCATCTGAAACACATGACACATGCCTTCAAACTTATCAAACCTTGTCATTACATTAGCTTCCACCATACCTTTGTACAAACGTGCAGAATCGCTGTAAAGAATTTCATTTTCTCCCACCTGAATATAAGTTGGCGGAAAATTATCAAACTTTCCAAAAAGCGGAGAGATAAACGGACTTTCAAGATTTTGTTCTCCTGCATAGCTATCCCGCATTCTATTTAGATATGCCTCATCCAAAACCGGATCCAGCTCCGCTCTCTTTGCAATAGATTGTCCCGAATGCGTCATGTCCGTCCAGGGTGATAACAGCACTAAACCCTTAGGCATTCTCCTTCCCTCTTCCCGTAACTTAAATACCAGCGAGAGTGCCAAATTTCCACCGGCAGAATCTCCCGCCACAATAATATCATCTGCCCCGTATCCCATGAGCATCAGATGATTCCATACTTCCACGGCATCCTCCAAGGCTGCCGGGTACGGATGCTCCGGTGCCAAACGATAGTCAAAAGCAAATACATCCATAGAAGTATATAATGCCAGCTTGGAAGTTACAGTTCTTGAATATTTCTTGCTTCCCGTAGAATACCCACCTCCATGACAGTACATAATAATACGCTTCTTATCATGAGGTTTTTTGATGCAAATCCATTCCGCATTAATCTCTCCCACTGCGATTTCCTTATAGACAATTTCTTTTGAATTACCCAATATAGTGCCCAACTGCTCCTGTGACTGACGGGTTTTTTCCACATCCGTATTTCCAACCAATCCATGGATTCTCCGGATTAATTCTATCTTTAGTTGCTCCTTTTTGGTCATCATCTTTCCTCCTAAAAATGAAACCTTCTGCGTATGGCGTTACGAAAACGTCTCATAGACAGCAGCGTAATAATCGCAATATCGATAATCAAACATACGGTAGCTGCTATGGCCGACCACTTAAACACAATAATTGAATACAAATACCAGTCAACCAGTATTTCAATTCCCACAAATAAAATACCTATTGCTGTAATAGCGTACAAAGCTTCCGTCAGAATCGACCTTGGCAGTTTTCTCACACACAATACATATAGCTCTATCAGAATCGTAATGAAGGCCACCAACGGAATTCCCAAGCCATAAAACCACCTGTTTGTGTTTGTCAGTAAGGTAAATATATATAAATATCCCACAATTGCCAATCCATCAAACAGAATGGCAAAATGGATATGCAATTTTTCATAAATAACTACCGGGAACAAAATAACCCATAACACCAAACAAGCACCTATCACCACAAATGACCAGCGATTGGAATTGAATACAAAATAATTTAAGCATCCGCAGGTAATCGCTGTAGAGAACAGAATAATGGAGACCAATATTCCCACATCCTTTCTCTTTACTGCTTCTACCTGACTCTTTTCTTGGGGAAAAGGTGAATTTACTTGAGCATCTGCTCTTTCATTTGGATTTATCACTCTGGTGTTGCACAATGGACATTCCTTCATGGAATGGTCCAATTCCACACCGCAATTCACACAATATGACATATTACTCTTCCTCCCTGTTACTCTCTATTTTTACATGAATTCCATCCTGCACCAGCTTACGGAAGAAATAACGCTCTACATCTGCTTCCACAATACTGCTGGCAAAATTAATAGTCAAAATATCATTATAACTGATAATGGCACAATTGGTTCTGGATGAAAACGGCTGTCCCAGACAAATATCCACTCTTTCCACGTGTGGCTTCATACTCTCCGGAATGGACAAAACACCCATATTGGTCAACCCCGCCGAAGAATTCCTATCCTGCACTTTTGCATAAAAGCTTCTTACCACGATATCCTTTATAAAAAGCGGCACTACACGGATAAACGCATTTCTGGTAGTGGATGCATTTGTTGTAATATCACCTCTCAGCAGCTTTTCATTAACATGGTACTGCATATAATTGTGTACCTGCTTTACAATCTCCTCAAAGGTATACTCTCCCAGTCTCGGATCAATCCCCGGATATATCATGGTAATAAAATTACGCACCGTCTTTGACGGAAAAATTCTGCGTAAATTTACAGGCATGGCAATCCGTATGGGCTTGCAAGAAGGTCGCGGACTATTTAGCTGTTTTTGCATCAGCGCATACAAAAGAACTGCATTCAGATACTCCGTAATAGTTGCCTTGTACCCTTTTGCAACCTTTATTACCTCCGACGTAGACATAATCCCGTCAATAATATTCAAGGTATAAAAAGGTGCCTTGGTACCCTTTACACGAAATGTCTTTTCCGCAGGTCTGGGTGGGCACACCTTGGCATTGGCATACTTCATATAAGAATCTTCCAATTCCCCCGGATCGGGCTGTCCGTTAATATCCAATACCATTCCCTCAGGCCGAATGTCATGTCCCAATAAATTGAGATATGTTGCCATAATTGTCAGAAACACAGTCATTCCGCCGCTTCCATCCCCCAGACTGTGATGTGCTTCCATGGATACTCTGTTCTGATAATAATAAAATCGTAACAAATATCTGTTATTTTCCTTGTAATACATTGGCTGACACGGATTTTTTACGTCTGTCTGCACATAGGGCCCCGGACGATGATTGGGCTCCAAATATCGCCAAAAAAATCCGCGACGCATTGCAACTTTATAGGTTGGAAAACGAGGCAATGCCTTGTCAATTGCCTCCTGCAATATCTCCGGCTTAATATCTTCTTTCATTAACATTGACACACGATAAACCGGGGAAAAATCCTTTCTCTGTAACGTGGG
Source organism: Acetatifactor sp. (assembly GCA_045533725.1). GTDB lineage: Bacteria > Bacillota > Clostridia > Lachnospirales > Lachnospiraceae > Acetatifactor. The sequence continues at coordinate 10,768 of JAZSII010000219.1, forward strand.
ATAAACAATCGCCGATAAATCTAATTTGTACCAGTCCCTATGAATTGCATAATCCTTTACCTGACTCAAAGCCGAACTCTTTTTCTTTTCTGTCATACTTATATCCTTCCGAACTATTACATCTCATCTAAAAAAGAAAGCGGGTCTTCTTCACCACTGTGAATAAAATGCATTAACATATATGCACACATAATCGCCACATTTTCTTCTCTTAAAATTCTTTTACACTCTTTTCTGTCAGCCAGAACGATTTCAATATCCTCCGACTCTTCCTGCCCGCAATTGCTTGGCGTTCCGTCACAATATCCATACACCGTACCGCAACACTCATCTGTCATTCCCACTGTAGTGTAAAAGGGCTTAGCATATGCATTGCTTACTCTTTTTGGCACAAATGTAAGACCCGTTTCCTCGTAAATCTCACGAATCCCCGCATCAAACATATCCTCTCCGTCTTCCACCAATCCTGCCGGAAATTCATAAACATAATCATTGACGGGATAACGGAACTGTTTTACCAAAACCACTTTATCCTTATTTTCTCCGTAAACAGCGTAAATAATCACTCCGTCCGAATGCTCATTGTGTGTCACAGCCTTCAATGCCTCAATACTTTTACTTCTGGATGCCACAAAGTAAGGCGCTACTTTTCCATTACGCCTTTCTGCCTGAAACTCATACAAATTCAAATAATTATTGTCCGTTTGTTTTTTTATTCCTTTTACCCTGTTTATTTTCATGACATTATCTCCTACGCGTTATCTTCTTCTATTTCCTGTCGAATACGTTCAGCCAATTCCAGCATGGCATTTCTATCCACTTTACAAAGCTTACGGTCATACGTATAAAGACCGTTTATTTCATCTTCCACATCACTAACCTGGGTGTATATACTTCCGCACAGTCCTGTCCTAATATACGGCAAGACCAGTTCTGCATATCTTGCAGTTAATCGTGCCTGCAGTTCCTTCGACGTCTTGCAGGTGCCATACCCATAACTCTTATTGGTGTACACATGCCCTTCTGCCAAATAGGAATATCCTCCAAATTCCGATAAAAACAAAGGTCGTTCTTTTATCTTGGGTTTTCGTGAGCCAAAGTATATATGAATACTGTCAAAATCACTATCCCTTTGCGCAAACCATCCCGAAGTAGAATCATATAATCTGGTTGGATCTGTTTCCTTTGCCAAAGCGTACAATCTGTCACTTTCAAACTGTCCCCAACCCTCGTTGAAAATAGTATATGCTACAATACACGGATGGTTGTGCAAAAGTTTTAACGTCTCCAGCATATGCTCCTCAAAAAGCTTCTTCTGCTTCTCACTCATTCTTTTTCCATGATCTTTTCGCCGATGCAAGCCAATGGTTGGCAATGCCGTATCCCGCATAAAAGAATACTTTCCGCTACTGACCATATCCTGCATTACCAGCATACCATGCTTATCACAGTAGTAATAAAAACACTCCGGCTCAATTTTAATATGCTTTCTAAGCAGATTCATGCCCAATTCTTTCATTCTGAGAATATCTCGTTCATATTCCGCTTCCTCTGCCGGCGTCACGATACCATCACAAAAATAGCCCTGATCCAATACTCCATGCATAAAAATCGGTCTGTCGTTTAAACAAACTCTTGATACACCATTAATTTTCTTAATCGTCACGGTACGCAGGGCAAAATATGTTTTTATTTCATCCTCTCCCGCATGTAAAACCATCTGATATAAAAAAGGGGCTTCCGTACTCCACAACTTGGGAACATACTTTTTACCTTCTGAAGTAACAATATTACTTAAGTCAATATAGCCCTCGTCTCCGTATACATTACAGCTGTATATCTCCCCTGTGTGCAATAGTATCTCTGCCAAAACTGCTTTGCCTTCCGGCTGTGGTACATTCCAATCCAGCACCACACGTACTCCTTGCATATCCGGAGTCAATTTCAAGCTTTTCACATATACATCCGGCACCCATTCCAACCATACACTCTGCCAGATTCCGCTGGAAGGCGTATACCACATACCACCACGTTTTTTGCATTGCTTACCATAAGGATACTCCGTATTTAACTCGTCCAGCACTTCAACCTTAAGGCAATTTTCCCCCTTTTTCAGAGCATGTGTAACGTCAAAGGAAAAGGGTGCATATCCACCTTCATGACTCCCCAAATACTCCTCATTCAAATACACCTTTGCAATCTGATCCACTGCCTGGAAATGCAAAAGAATTCTCCCCTGCTTCTGCCATTCAGGCTTTTGAAAATATCTCAGGTAAGTCATATGCTCTTTTATTTCCCCCTGATAGCCGGACAATTGTGCCTCCGGCACATAAGGAACCTTTATGGCACTGCCATCCAATTCCCATACGCCATTTAAGCTATACCAGTCATTACGAAATAACTGTGGTCTCGGATGCTTTTCCCACACCTTTTCCTGACTTTGTATGCGTTCCCCTGCCTCTGACATCAATCGAAAAAAAGAAACCTTCTTTTTGTTCATACTCACCCTCTGATATAAATCTGTTTTTTCACATAATAATACTAGTATAGTTTATCATGTTTATGTACTTTTCACAAGCAAAAGGGGCACTACTTTCCATCGATTGTACAGTAAAATAAGAACAAATAAAACCTGCAAACTCACTCGCATGAATTTGCAGGTTTCAATTAATTCTCGATAAATAATACGCCTAAGGTACCGGGACCGCAATGACTGGAAACAACTCCACCCGCCCGGGTTTCCAAAATCTCATCAAAAATGCCTAAGCTTTCCAAATAAGCTCTGACATTGTCAACCGCTTCCTTATCGCAGCCTGAATGAGTAATAAATACTCTGTCTTTCTTTGCCTTTAACAAAGCTTCTTCCATGTCCTGAACATAGTTCATAATAGCACTGTTAATCTTGCCGCGATACTTTTTGTCTGCACCCATCACACCGTTCTTTACTACAATCTTTGGGTGAAGCTTCAGCATTCCGCCTGCCAACGCAGCCAAACCGCTGCATCTGCCCCCACGATGTAAATACGTCAAAATATCCACCACAAAGCTGGCTCTCACGCGAGGCTTTATTTCCTCTATTGCTACAGCAATTTCATCAATACTTTTTCCGGCCTTCGCCATACATGCAGCTTCAATTACCTGCAGACCAATACCGGTAGAAAGATTGGCAGAATCAATCACACGAACCTTGTTTTGAGCATCTAATTCCTCTACTGCCATGCGAAAAACATTGTATGTGGTCGACATGCCGCTGGCAATACTGAACATTACTACTTCGTCACCCGCATCCAAAATAGGTTTTAACAGGCTGAGTGTCTCATCAATACCTGCTGCCGAGGTCTTTGGTGTAGTATGATTGGCATCAGACCATCTATAAATCTCTTCCGGCGAAATGGTTACACCATCCAAATATTCATCCTCTCCCAAAAGAATATGTAATGGCAAAATCCCAATATCATACTTTTCAATTAACTCTTTTGACAAATCGCAAGTACTGTCTGCCACAATTCTAACCATAAAAATTCTCCCCTATGTAAAAAGATGTCAAATGCCTAAAGAACATTTTATCACACACACACAAATTTACAAGCATCCGGGTCTTAAAACAAAAGGAAAAAAGTATGAAATTTTTGTAAACTCCACACTTTTTCCTCTCCCTTATCTATATAAACCTTCTCATAATATATCGCTATTTCCCGTAGGGACTATCAAATTCTGCTTCTGCTTTTTTGACTGCCTCCTCCAATGTAAGTCCCGCAAAAGAAGGTGCATTCAAATACCTGCCGGACTTCTTATCATCCACAAATGCTCCCACTGCAATTCCCGGAATTGCACTTTCCGGTGCATTTGGTGCATTCGGTCCTCCCAAGTCGGTTCTGCACCAGCCCGGATCGGTCAGATTTATCATGACATCTGTACCCTCTACCGTAGAACCCAAATCAATGGTAATCTTGTCCAGCGCCGCCTTGCTGGCTGAATATCCGGCTTGTTGCGGTTCCAAGCGAATACCGCTTGTAGTATTTACAATACGTCCAAAGCCGTTTTTTATCATCTTTGGCATGAAATGATAACAGATCATAGCCGGTGCAATGGTATTAATTTTGAAGCTTTCCGTATAATCAGATACCGGTGTTTCAAAATATTCCGTACGATATGCAATCTGCATTCCTGCATTATTTAGTACAATATCCACCTGTACACCCAGTTTGTCAATTTCTTCAAGCATAGTCTTTACACTATCCAAATCCGACAGTTCAGCCTGTACTGCATATGCCTCAACACCAAGACTCTTTACTTCGTCTACTACCTTCTTGGTATGAGCCAAATCGCGACTATGCAAAATCAAATTACATCCCTGCTCTGCCATAAGCTTGGCCGTCAGATAACCGATTCCTCTCGCCGCGCCCGTAATAAACGCCCACTTCCCTTTTACATTTACCATTTCAAATCTCCTTCTTTGCCTTTTCTAAAGCTGCAATCACACGATCACACCACGCGTCGAATTCTTCATCCTCCACCTGATACTCCTCATGCGCCAAAACATATTCCACCGTTTTCTTAATACCCTGATCCATTCGTACAGTTGCACAAAATCCGGGTACTGCTCTCTTTAGCTTACTATTATCAAATACTACCGTATTTGCTTTATCTCCGATTAATCCGCCTTCAAAATCATAATCACTGACAGCCTGCAGGAAATCCGAAGATACATAGTAAGGTTTAAACGGTACACCCAGAGCATCCGCAACAATCTTATAAATCTGATTCCAAGTCAGCCCTTCGTCTGTAGTAATATGATAAGCCTCTCCTATGGCGTGAACATTACCCATCAGACCGATAAATCCCTTGGCAAAATCACTGTTATGAGTCATGGTCCAAATAGTAGTACCATCCCCGTGAACAATTACCGGCTTGCCTTCCAGCATACGCTTAGCAACCTGCCAGCTTCCCTTATTGCCATGAACTCCCATGGGTATACTTCTTTCATCATAGGTATGACTGGGACGTACAATGGTGATGGGAAACCCATTTTCACGATACATCTTCATCAAAAACTCTTCGCAGGCAATCTTGTTACGGGAATATTCCCAATAAGGATTGGCAAGTGGTGTACTTTCTGTAATCCGATAATCTCCCAATGGCTTCTGATAGGCAGATGCCGAGCTGATATACATAAACTGCTTGGTTTTGTCCTTAAACAAACGATAATCACGCTCTAACTGTGCAGGTACAAAACCGATAAAATCACAAACCGTATCAAACTGCAAATCGCCCAAAATAGCTGTTACTGCCGCTTCATCATTAATATCCACGGATAACACCTTTACATTTGCCGGTACATCTGCACTTCTGTTTCCCCGGTTTAACAAATAAAGTTCCCAATCCGGATTTTCAGCAAGCTGTTTGGTAATTGCCATACTGATGGTCCCGGTTCCTCCAATAAATAATGCCTTCATAAATAACCCCTTTCCGCTTCTGCTACCCTTAATACTTTTATTTTTCTCCATAAGCCCTTGCAACTATCTGTTCTGCAGGTTTCCCATAAATATCGTATCCCGGCTCTGTATCAGCCTGTTCGATGGGATACAAAATACTTCTCCAATCCCACAAAGCAAAACCGCCTACCCAGTCTCTCTTTGCACAGGTGCGGAACATTTCCTCATACCAGTCCGCTTGTCCCTGTAAATCTATCTCGCCTTTTACGCCCCAATCATTCGGCACATTGGGAGACCCCTTTGTAGACATACAACCGCATTCTGCAAAGAAAAACGGTTTATTGTATTTTTTCACAACCTTTTCAATACGGTCCAATTGGTTTTCCCAATCATTAATCGGATAATATCCGCTGGAAGCGATGACATCCACCGCATCCCACCATTTCACATTATGCTCCTGATACTTATCTGTATTATAAGAAACCGTACCTGTATAAACTGTTCTGATATCAGCGATTAATTTTCTCCACTCTGCTTCTCTTCGTTCGCTTTGTACCATTTCACAGCCGGGAATAAACATCTCACAACCGGTTTCCTCTGCTATTTTGGCATAATGTAGCTGAAACTTCGTATATGCTGCAAACCAATTACACCACTTGGGTTCACAGGGAACATTCTCGTCAAAGAAATTAATGTGCGCACGCCACGTACCATTACTGCAATTTACCGTCGGTTTAAGTGCTACACGAATTCCCTTTTCATGCGCATAATGAATCATCGCTTTCAATTCTTCATCCCCAATGGTACCTTGAGAAGTAAAATCTATTTTCTCCGACTGTGCATTTTCCTGATAACCGGCAGGTACCAATATGACAAGATCTGCATTTGTACGTTCCACCAATGCATCAAAGCTTTCATACGTTTCCTTTTGAGACAAAACACCTCTTCCGGCAAAAGCCGCAAATGTAATTCCCTTAATATATTTCATACAAAATTCTCCATATCTTTTTTAAATACTATAACATTTTCTCTTAATCTCTGCTATAATGATTACATAGAAAAATTGTAAAAATCTCTTTCAAGGAGAATGTATGAACTATTTATTTGAGAAAACGGATTCCTTAAATACCCCTATTGAATGCTTTATATTCGATGCTTCCAAAGAAATTTTTCCCGTGCGTCCACACTGGCATTATTTTTGCGAGGTCATATATGTTTTGGAAGGCACTGCCACTATGCAGTCAAACCATACCACTCATCTTGTACACGAAAATGATATAATTCTTTTTTATCCGAGAACCATTCACTCCATAACGGCCGAAAATACAAAACCGTTAAAATATATTGTATTAAAATTTGAGGTAAATAAATTTAATTTTTCTTCTCACTATGCGCCCAAATTACGTACGATATTTAAGCAGGCCGAACAACAACAGATGAATGTGTATTTTGATGCCAAGCAGGCATCAATGCTTAATGCGCCACTTCTCTTTCAGAATTGTCTGGCTGAAATGCAAAATCGCCATTACGGCTATGATATTATGTTACAAAACTATATTTACAGCCTGCTTATGAATATTGTACGCCACTGGCTGAGTAACGGTCTGTCCATCTCCATGGACACCGCGGAAAACAATTATGACATTGATTCCATCACCGAATATATCGATACCTGTATGCATGAGGAACTTCGCGTATCAGATATCGCCAGAGAATGCGGCATGAGTTATTCCAACTTTGCAAAGAAGTTTCATGAAAACTATGGTATGAGCTGCAAAGAATACATTGAAAGAATGCGCATTTTTAAGGTGGAAGAATTTCTTCTTTTCACAGACCATCCTCTCAGTTATATCTGTCAGGAAACAGGATTCTCCGATTGCAGCCACTTGATTAAAAGCTTTAAGCAGTATCGCGGAATCACCCCAAAGCAATTTAAGCTATCCCACAAAATCACCAAATAGAAAAGGACTGCACGTAGCGTGCAGTCCCCCTTTTATTACTCGAATTTACTTATTCGGATTATCCATGATTCCCATAAACAAGGGAATCTCTTTTTCCAAATCTACTATCATATAAAGAAATGGTCTATCAAAGAAAATATTAACCGGCGGTTCTTCAATAGCGCAACTCCTATTTTCAACCAAAACCTGTGTTACCGCTGCTGCCTCTGTACCTTCTTCATCCACTATGACCACTGCTTTCTGGAACACCAAATCGATGAAGATATTTGTTCCATCCTTCGTTTTACCCATACCCGATAAATCCGCCTGTGTTTCATCAAATGCTTTTTCCAGTCCCATTTCCTGAAGACTATTATTCAGATTACGTTCAAAAGTCACCTCAAACTTAGGCAACTGCAGGTTACACAGTTTAGTACCCTTCTGTGCCAAAATATCAGCTATATCAGACCATTCCATAGCTTCATACATCTCACGCACCGTTTGATTTCCTGCAGGCATAAGCGCAACCATTGCCATACTTTCATCCTCATAAGGTAAAACCACACCTACCGCATCCTCAGTATTTACGTATTGGAGGCCTTCACCATACAAATGCATCATTTCAACCTGTTCTACAGTACCGTCTTCCGTAACAAAATCACGTTCTGTCGTATTCTCTTCCTTAAATTCATACATCCACTCACCATTGAAATATATAGTATTAAATAAAGCTAATACCACATCCTCATCCAAAGGTTCCTTTAACAATGTGGGAATCAATCCATTGGTATTTTCATCAATCCATGCATTCATATCCTGCATCGTCTGTTGTGTCGAAAGGGTAGCTCTGTACACATCTGACAAATAGAAGGAATCTATTCCCACCAGATAATCCTTCTCTGCTTCAAATTGGTCATCCACCCATGCAGAATTAGCCAGGGCAATTTTCATCCCCTCCAAATCTCTGGGAAGCGTGGTCATCAAACTATGAGGAATACATTCCAAATCCGTTCCAAGCACCTGCTGAAATTCCGCTAAAGTATCTCCCTTTGCACCTTTTCCGGCCATTCCTAATGCTAAATAAGCAGATACCGGTGAAAGAACCGGATTCTCCTCTCCCATGTTCTGCTGAAACAATTCATAAGAAAATGTCTGTACCGGTTCATACGACTTAATTTCATAATCAATACAAATCTGCGTATCCAAATCGGCCGTCAAATTTTCTGCATAAAGAACCTCATTCTGCGAACTGACATGTTCGCTTTTGGATGTACTTTCCTCCTTGGGCTCATCTCTATCATCCCGACCGCATCCTGCCATCACACTTGCCATAAGCGCTGCCATACACATTAAACTAACGAACTTTCTTTTCATAATCCGTCCCTCCTATAATATCGTCTTATTTTATATGTCAGCTTTTACCTAATATTGGTTACAAAAAAGTTATATTTTTGTTTTATACCTAAAAAACGTGACTGCCTCTTCGAAGCGGTCACGTTTCACGGTTTTATTTACTTTGCATTTCTTCATGCTGACGTTTTTTCATAGTATACATTGCTTCATCGGCTTTTCTCAAGCACTCATACAAATCCAACTTTTCTTCAGCATTGATAAGGACATATCCCACACCGACCTTCAACCGATAAGGCAACTGCATCTTCTCTGCTGTCTGCTCTAAGCGACTGCTGATTTCATGAAGCATATCTTCCGGTTGTTCTCCATCCTTACACTCACCGACCATTAAGAATTCGTCACCACCATAACGGACAACAATCCATTCATCACGTAATACCTCTGTGATTATCCTTGCTACCGTACAAATAGCCAAATCACCTTGCAAATGACCGAATTTATCATTAATAACTTTCATTTTATTAATGTCCGCAAACATTAGAATTGCATTTTTGCCTTGCGCATGACATTTCTCCAAATAAGGATATGCCACATTTTCGCAACCCAAACGATTGTAAACACCGGTCAATCCATCTGTTACAGATAATTTTTCCAACTGATTGTTCAATTGTTCTACAATAATATTTTGGCGAACACGGTTCAAATTCTGCACGATGCTTCTGGCCCAATTGTAAATTGAATAATTATACATCATGGGAACTTCTCGGCCAAACAAGGCATATCCGTAACAGCCTTCTATAGTATACAACGGCATGAATACATAAATCCTTCCACCGTCTGCATTTTCATCATAATTAGGCACCAGTTGCTTAATATCAAATTTTTGACATTCTACAGGCAGTCCGTTTTTCAATCCGCTGATTAATTCCATCTGCTGTGTATATCCAACTTGCTTTAATCTCTCTCCGCCGACTAAAGAAGAAAAGAAATTATCCACCAGACAGAAATAAATCTCTTCCCCTTCATAGTCATGTTGCTCTAACAAAAAGGTATTAAACTTATCATGCAATTCCTCTTCCGACACAATCATGGACAAGCAATCACCCAACTCACATAAATGTCCTGACCAGAAAGAATTTTCCACAAAGTTAGCATAATTCCCGCTGCCTTTAAATCGTTTATTTACCGGAACATAGTCCTTCATTTCACAGCCGCAACTTTCTCCCGGAACAGCAGTAGAATCTACATGTTTAGATTGCGGTTCTGTCTTTCCTTCTATCCGTCTTAACAGGTATTGCATACTCTGATAACTCAAATCATCCCAATTACGATCCACGGATGCAATCGTAGGATAATGGGTTCTTACAGACAATAAATGATCAAATCCGGTCACCAGCGTCTCATCCGGAACTGAAATATCCAGCTTATCCAATATTGCACAGGTTGCCATAGCCATAACATCATTGGCACAAATGAATGCATCCGGTAATTTAGAACGTTTTTCTATAAATTCCGGTAATTTGTCATAAACCTCATGATAGTTCCAGTTGCCGTACAGAACATTTTCTTCTCTAAAGGAAACACCAAATTCTCCAAGCACATCCTCCAGCGCCATTCTTCGAATGTCGCTTTCCGCATTTTCCTCCGGGCCGCTTATATATACCACATCCCGTACACCATGATACTCTACCAAATGTGTACACAACTCGTACATTCCCGTATAATTGTCCGAGCCCCAAAAATCAATTTCCGGCATCTGATACTCCAAACTGACTGCCGGTATATTTTTTTCTTTAATAACTCTGCGCAGATAGTCAAACTCCATCTTTAAATGGAAAGTATTTGCCAACAGAATCACTCCGTCAAATTCCCCATATTCCAATAATCTGAATATATTAGTATCGCCTTCCTGCTTAAATGGCTCTGTATCTCCGTTAGAGAAATTGAATAAGAAAAAAACATCCGTATTATTCTCTTCCGCACATTTGCGAATTCCGGACATTGCAATATTTATATATTCATTACTCCAGCCATTGCCGCACACTGCAATTTTTCTCTTCATTTATGTTCTCCTATCCTATAGATGTGAAACATTAACTTAAATTTATTATAATACAATTTATATAATAATTCAACAGCAGAAGCCATATCTTCCGAATTTATTAATAATAAAAGAGGCCTTGATTACAAGACCTCTTAACAGTGCAGGAGATGGGACTTGAACCCACACGGTATTGCTACCACTGGCACCTGAAGCCAGCGCGTCTGCCATTCCACCACTCCTGCGAACAAATAGTATTGTACATATCCACATGGGAAATGTCAATACTATTTTCGGAATTTTCACAACTATTAGAACAATGAGTCAAATATACTTCCTGTGCTGTAAGTATTGCCGTATGTACCAACACTGGTATATGTGGCAGCCTTATCTGCTTCCTGCTCTGCTGCATAATTCATGAAAGAAGCATATGTAGATACTCTGTATGCAAAAGAACCGTTTCCTGTAAAAACAGACTTAACAGCAGACAAATCTGCCTTCATAAAAGTATCCTTATCAATGGAGAGAGAATTATCCTCATTAATAGTTACTCCCACCTTTGCCAAAAGCTTTTCATTAATTGCAGTATTCTGTGTCAGATTCTTTGCACGACTCAAAATAGATGTACTGTTAACATCATCCATGGTGTCCAGTACAGAATTGTAGTCCTTTACCAAATCACTTACTGCAGAGTAAACTTTCTCCATATCGTCTTTTGCCCATACTGACTTAGAGCCCTTTTCCAACAACTTGTCAGCAGATTCCTTCAACGAATTCGTAGAGCTCTCTACATTTGCAAGGGTCTTTGTATCGTCCTTGCTGGTGGAATTGGTCTTGTTAACAATAGAGCTAACCTCTGATGATTTGGTCGATGTTCCCTTTGACTCCGCATAATAAGCCTTCATCAGCTTGCCATAGCTTCCGTTCTTGATGGCTGCATAGTCGGATAAGAAATTTAAATTTCCCACACCCGAACCGCTTGAAGAAGTATTTAATCCGGAAAATAAATAGGAATAATCACTTTTAGCTTGAATGCTAATCCCCATGAAACGCACCTCCTTGTCCGTTTACACTAAACTTTACCAACTTTATTATAGCGTACTTTAGTACTAAATTCAATGGTATTTGGTAAAATAATACAGCCTTTTCACACTTTTTCCATATGATGCATTATTGAAATAGCATCCTGTACCATTTTATCATATATATCCTGAACTCTTTTTGCATCACTTCCATGGAGATACATATGCCAAAATCTGAAGGATGTATTTAAATTAGCCAGACTCATTTGTGTTGCAATCTCAATAGGTGCAATGTTCTTGCCTATCTTTTCTGCGCTTTGACAATACAGCTCTATGATTTTTTCTTCTTCTATCTGAAAACCATCTGCTGATAATCTGCTTAACAGGAAGGAAATATCTCCGCTACCTTGTCCCATGCCACAATTCTGCCAATCTATCACCTTAATATTGCCCTCTTCATTTTGCAGAATATTTTCAAAGTGAAAATCGCCGTGAACCAAATTACTTTCTTTCACAAAATATGTAATATTCCATTCATTGATGCACTTTTGGATTTGCACAAGTAACGACTCATCAAATCTTCCGGGATGCTCTGAAAGAACACTTTTCCAACCTTGCACGCTTTCTTTCAATTCTTCCTGAGATAAATAAACCGGGTGACATTCTTCAACTCTGAGAAATGCCGGCACACTCATATCATGTATCTGCACCAACACATCCATAATTTTTTGCAATTCAGCACTGTTCAAGAACTCTCTTTTTAATGGATAACCTTTTTCCAAAATCAAAAAGATTTCCTTATCAGTGTGAATATTTACATAAACCTTGGGCAAAAAGTCTGCTCTGCAGTTTTCATAAAACAGTGCTTCTTTCTCATATGCAGACCACATATTATCATCCGTCAATTCCTCTCGCAGGACTACCTTAAGCACTCTCTCGTCATCCAGTTCATACACATGAGTACCACTTTGTCCCAGCGTAATCTCCTTTTGTACCAACAAGTCAGTAACAGCCTTTATCCAGTATTTATCAGGCACATTATACCAGATGGTGCTACCATTCTCAGCCGCATCCAAATCCATAGCATAAAACAGTGCTCTGGAATGCGTATTTTCTCCGGCCTTAAGCAAATGTCTGGTAATCTGGGTCCAGTATGGTGCCATCTGTTCCAATCCGGTCTCATGAAACTCCTTCAAAATCTGTTCCTTCCCATATTCCAGACTGATAAATTCCGGTTCCCATTCTTTACCATTTTGATGTAAAATCATAAACTGAGTTTTGCCGCCACTTTGCTTAGGCACACCTACTGCACCGGGATTCCAAACTACTTTTTCTGCATGCTCTATGGTCATCTGCCCATGAGTATGCCCGCATAGGATGTACTTACAAGTACATTCCTCTATAATACGCATTGTTTCCGCATCCTCCGGAAGCATCTTCTGGTTATTGCGCTCTGTAGAACCATGGCAAATCACAATTGGTTCTGCCCCTTCAAAATTCACTTCCATGCATATAGGAAGTTCCTTGTAGAACGCAAAATCTCGTTCCGTCAATTCTTCATATGTATATTTCATGGCACCCACCGTGTGGTTACCGTTTTTCCAAACGCAGTCTGCATTATACTTACAATCTAACCAATAGTCTTCTTTATTTCCCCGAATAAAATAGCAATCAAATTTACTCTGTATATCGTAGAGCATTTCCATGGTCTTCTGCGGATAAGGAAATTCCGCCACATAATCTCCCAAGAAGAAAAAAGTTTGAATATTCTGCTTAAGCGCATACTCCACACAGGCTTCAAATGCTGCATAATTTCCATGTATATCCGATAGTACTGCTATTTTCATGTTGTCTTCCCCCTTTGCTTCATTATACACCAACCCTCCGGCAACAACAAGTAACTTAAAAGGCCTGAGAACATCAGATTCTCAGGCCCTCGTTATTATTTTATAACTTCACTATTCGCCGTTGTAGCCTTCCATAATCTCTACTATGGGCTTTTCATACACATTTCCACCAAGCACATCCCCATTGGGGTCAAAGCCAATAGCCCGCACATCCTTAGGGTCATCCTCGTAAGGATTCTCCGGCACTTCTCCCTCTTTGAAATACTCACCTAAATACTTCAGGGCATTGCCACTGGGGAATATCACATTACCACTTCCCACCGGTATGTCCAGATAGTCAAACTCTGCCAGTACTTCTCTGGTACGAACATTGTAGGGATTGTCATCCTCCTTGCTTACCAGCCAGGCCGGACTTAACCGCAAGGAAATCCCTTCTGCTTTCACACTCTCTGCAAAGCATTTTACGGGCTCTAAGGGTATGGTCTCCTGATGGAATGCATCCACGGACAGCAAAATATCCTGCACGCCGCTTTCTGCCAGCATATGTGCCACTTCCCGGATACGTTTCTCACTCTTACTGAAATATCCGTTTGTAATCAAATCCCTCTGGGGTATCCCCATCTCCTTTGCTGCTTTATGAATCCGGCAAACGGTCTTAGGATGAAGTAACGGCTCTCCGCCAAAGGTCATAAGAGACTGAATGGAATACTGCTTGCAAATATCATAAACTGCCTGAGCAGCTACCTCTGCATCAATATGCTCTCCACATTCCGAATGCTCTCCTTCCGAGCAATGCTTGCACCTGCCGGTACAGGCCCATGTTACCACAAATTCTATTCTGTTTAAATTCTTTAAATATTCGTTCATGATTATTTATATCTTCGCACAAACTTTTGTGCTACTGCTCCTTTCAAAATATACAATATTGTCCGATATCTTAAAACGGTGCAGTCCTGACAACATCACTTTTATTAACCTCGGTACAACCTGCTGCCAGTTCTCAAAACTGCACCGAGTTTCTAATTCGCTTCCTCACCTTTATTCCTCCGTTATAGCGCATGCTCTACAGGCATCTTATGCTAAGATATTAAGTAATTCCTCAATACCCTTTATTTCATAGTTCACTGATATTCCATCCGGGATTATCTTGTTCCTGATATTATAATAGCATACATCCATCCCTGCGTCCAGTGCACCTACCATATCATTCAACATAGAATCTCCCACTATCAAACACTCTTCCGGATCACATCCCATATCATCTATTATGTATTGGAAAAATCCTTTCGCTGGCTTAATAGTATTCATATTTTCGGAAATATAAGTTTTATAAGTATATGGCAGGAATGCCTGTATTCTTTCCCTTTGTATCCCGTCAATCCCATTGGTAGCCAAAACGCATCTATATTTCTCAGATAACGCCTTGTACACCTGCAAAGTACATTCTTCCATGAAAACCTTGGAAGCGGAAACGCTCTTAATATATAATTCAACCAATTCCTCTACCCTAACACTTGCACGATATGCCTCTATCAAATCTCTATAATGCTGTCTTAAGTACTGATAATAATAGGTATGGTAGTTTTTCTGCACATCCTCAGAATCCGTATCGTCTAAACCTGCTTCTTTCCATGCTTTCCAACCCAACTTTTCAGATAATGTAATATATTCTTCCGTATATTCTACCTTTAAATAATCCGCTATCGCTCTTTCGGCAGTATGAAATGCATTGCCATAATCCAACAAAGTATCATCCACATCGAAGATTATATATTTATATGACATATTTTCTCCTCCTCATGTTAGAAGCAATTTTACCGCATTCTTCTGGCAACAATCTTATTGGATGCATGTAAGTGCTTAGGTATATTAGGATGCTCATCCTCAAATACATAAGACTTAAACTGCAAGATTTCCCAATCCTGATAAAGTTCCTTGATTTCTTCATCCTTAGCAAGTCCTATTGCAAAAGGAGCGATATCCGGCGAAGCAGGTACTACATCTGTAAATATCTGCATAATATGTATTCCACCAACGTTAGTATGCTCCTTAGCCTGCAAAAGAAACCGTTTCCAATCCTCTCTTTCCACAAAGTGTAAAGTACCGAAAGACATTACCAAATCATAGTTTTTCTGCAACCGACACTTGGTCAAATCATCTACATAAGCATTCAAACTAAAACTCTGCAACTCGCATTTTTTCAGCAATTTATTAATTCCATTCTCAGATATATCAAACGCATCTACTTCTGTATATCCCTGTTTTGCCAAATAGAGTACATTCTGTCCCTCT
>JAZSII010000047.1:0-3056 GCA_045533725.1 Acetatifactor sp.
ATAGGCTCTCCGGAACCCATTACCACTATATTGGATACCCGTTCTCCGGTATGTCTGCTAATGGCATAAATCTGGTCCAGCATTTCAGAAGGCAATAAATTGCGCTCAAGACCATCCAGTGTTGATGCACAGAAACGACAAGCCATACGGCAACCAACCTGGGAAGATATACATACACTGTTTCCGTGCTTATACTTCATCCAGACACTTTCCACTACATTTCCGTCACTCAGTCCAAACAGGTACTTTCTGGTACCGTCTATTTTAGACTCTTGTACGCGTATGATTTTCAAAGAAGTAAAATGATACTTCTCCTTACACTTTTCCCTGAAGTCCTTCGATAAATTCGACATTTCATCAAAATCTCTTACTAACTTCTTGTGCATCCAATCATATGCCTGCTTTGCACGAAAGGCTTTCTCATTCATTTGGGCAAACTCTTCTGTCAGTTCTTCCAAACGTAATGATTTAATATCTGTTTTTTCTGCCATTATATATAAATCCATATTCCTACCGCCGTTTCGCACACTTTTTAGCTACGCTTTTCTGCGCAATTTTGCATAATAAAACCCGTCTCCGGCCGACAGCCCCGGTAAAAACTGTTTTTCCTCTTCCAGCTCAAAAGGGAAGTTCTCACACATCCATCTGCTCATTTCCTGATTTTCTGCCCTGTGAATCGTACAGGTACTATACAATAAAGTTCCGCCCTTTTTCACATACTGCCAACTGTTCTCTACAATCTGTCTTTGTAACAACGCCAGTGATTCCAGGCTTTCAGGGGTAACGTTGTATTTAATATCCCTTTTCTTTCCGAGCACACCCAAACCGGAACAGGGCACATCCATAATCACTACATCTGCCCATTCCATCTTACTCTCATCCTTTTCGGTAGCATCCCAAACCTGTACTTCGACCTTATCTGCCAGCCCCATTCGGGTACAATTCTCGTAAATGTATGCAGCCTTATACTCAGAAACATCCCGCGAAAGCACCCGCGCTGCTTTTTCGGCTGCTAAAAGTGTTTTTCCGCCCGGCGCGGCACAAATATCCATACAACAATCTGTTTGCCTGATTTCTGCCGCTTCCACACTAAGTGCAGAACTGATATCCTGCACCGTAAATACACCTTCATCAAAGCCATCCAAGGCAGTAATTCCATCCATTCCCTCTATACAGTACATGTAGGATAAACCGTCCAGCGGTTTCACTGTCACGCCTTTATGCTTCCAATTATTAATGTAAAAATTCCTCTCATCTTCCGTCATGGAAGTCTTAAATCGAATGCTCACGGGATGAATCTGCATGCTTGCTTCCAAAATCCGCTCCGTAACATCCGCTCCCTGTTCCTTTAGCCACATTTCAACAATCCACTGCGGAACAGAATATTTCACAGACAAATACTGTACGGCATCTGCCTTCGCATCAGGCAACGGCAGACTCTCCTTGTTTGATACAACTTTCCGGAGCACACCATTTACAAATCCTTTCAAATTTGTAAATTTGCGTTTTGCTGCCAGCTTAACACATTCATTGCAGGCAGCGCTGTCAGGTACACTATCCATATATACAATCTGATATACTCCCATTCGCATGAGACATCGAATCAGCGGCTTCATTTTGTTTACCGGAACCGTAGAAAAATGATCCAAATAATAATCCAGCTCAATTTTCCTTTCTATACAGCCTTCCGCCAGACGTTTCATGAAACGCTTCTCCTGAATGTCCATATAATCATATTTATCCAGTACTGATTTTATCAGTTGATGGGAATACACCTTGTTTCTTTCCATCTCCAACAGGGAATCCAACACGATTTCCCTTGCATTCTCTGCCATACTTAAACATTTCCTCTCTCAAAGAACATTAATCTCTTCTTCGATTGCCGCCAAACAAAATAATCAATCTGAGCACCTGTAATACTGTAGATGCCAATGCCGCAACATAAGTAAGAGCAGCCGCACCCAAAACCTTTTTGCAGCTCTTATTTTCAATAGAGTTAAGAATTCCGTATTCTTCTAACTTAACAATTGCTCTTGAAGATGCGTTAAACTCCACCGGCAAAGTAATCAGCTGGAACAATACCGCAAGTCCGAATGCCCAAATACCGATATTGATCAAGGTCTGATTCCAATCTATCAATACACCCACCAAAATAATGGGCATACCCAATGTAGAACCGATATTAACCACAGGTACCAATGCGGAACGCAAATTCAAAAATCCATATTCTTCCGCATGCTGAATCGCATGTCCGCACTCATGTGCAGCCACTCCGACAGCAGTAATGGAAGCACCATTAAAGTTCTTGCTGGAAAGTCTTACCGTATTGGTACGGGGATCATAATGGTCTCCATTATCAGCACCGATACATTCAATTTGGACATGGTACAAACCTTCATTGTCCAAAATACGGCGTGCACACTCCGCACCTGTAATTCCGGTAGAATTTCTGAATCTGTGGAATTTGCTCATGGTAGCACTTACATTTGCACTGGCAAGTAAACAAAGCACCATACCAATAATTACCAACCAATATGTGGGGTCAAAATAAAATCCGTAATAACCTGTTAAAATCATTTTCTTTCCTCCTTATTTATCCTCTATCTTTGAGATGAAAACATATCGCCAACCTGCACCTTTACTCCCAAAAGGAAATCATGTGCGGTCATTCTTTTCTTACCTTCCAACTGCAATTCGCAAATGGCAATCACTCCGCTTCCGCAAGCAACTTTTATCTCATTCTTTGTCACTTGTATCACCTTTCCGGGTTCTTCCGATACTGCAGTTTCTTCTACGTATACCTTCCATATCTTTATCTGCTTACCCTTATAAAAAGTGAATGCACTGGGCCAGGGATTTAGGCCTCTTACCAGACAATCAATTTCCTTTGCTGATTTGGAAAAATCAATATTGCCCATTTCCTTCGTAATCATCTTTACATGACTGCTCTTTGCATGATTCTGCTTTTCCGGCACCAGAGCTTCTGTTTCCAAAAGTTCCAATGCTTCTACAATCGCCTCACCACCCAATACTTTCAGCTTATCATGTAAGGTCTC
>JAZSII010000041.1:0-13231 GCA_045533725.1 Acetatifactor sp.
GTCAATGGGTGTTGCATAGGCGGTATTATTTGGCAAACAGTGGATCGATTGGTATCTTCTGGTACTGCTTGGAATGTGAGGATAAGATATGGCAAAGGTATTAAGTATAGAAATCAGCAATTCGGTTATCAGAATGTGCCAGATGGATTACAAAAAAGCAAATCCGAGTGTGTACAGACATGCAATGATTGATACACCTCAGGGTGCTTATATGGACGGACGTATTTTAAAGCCCGAATTATTAAAAGAAGTTATTGTATATGCTTTAAAAGAACACAAAATGTTTAACACAAAGGATGTTGTATTCTCTATTGCATCCAGCAAGATTATTACTCGTGAGGTAGTAATTCCTGCAATTAAAGAGAAGTTAATTCCCAATATGATTAAGGCAAATTTAAGTGAATATTTCCCTATTGATTTGTCTGCATATGAAGTTTCTCATTTGGTATTAGAGAAGTTTGAAGAAGGCAGTGATGCCGGTAAATACAGAGTATTGATTTTGGCTGCAGAAAAGCATATGGTTGACAGTTATGACAATCTGGCTACTTCTTGCGGTCTGCGTTTGGTTTCGCTGGATTATGCAGGTAACAGTATTTTCCAGGCTATTAAGAATGAAGATGAATCATCCAGAGTGATGATATTGAAGATAGAAGAAAAATCTACCACAGTTACTATCGTTAACCATAAGAACCTGATGCTCCAGAGAGCAATTAATTATGGTATCAATGAAGTAATTGATGAGATTACAAAGAACCGTGTCTTTAATGTAGATAATTATGATGAAGCATGGGATTTGGCTAAGAGAAAAGCATGTATTAAATATTGGATTAATGAAGATGCACAAAGAACCTCCGTTGATCTTTCTACACGTTTGGAAACCCGTGACTTTGATGAAAGTCAGGAAATTCGTGAAGCAAAGATTGAAGTTACCAAGAGTACGGAGCAGTTGATTAACTCTATCAGACGTGTAATTGAGTTCTATGCTTCCCGTAACAACGGTGAAACGGTTGACCAGATTTTGATTTCCGGTTGTGCCGGTGATATCAATGGTTTGGCGAGACTTTTCTCCAACGAATTCGGTATTAAGACCACTGTTTTGAACCGTTTGGAGGGTGTAGGCTGGCATGTGGTTGGCGGTGATGCAGGTATCCATAACTATGTATCCTGTATCGGTGCAGCACTGAATCCTATCGGCTTTATTTCCAAGGACAGAAAAGCCGGCGGACAAAATGAATTTGATTATACCCCGTTTGCTGTTTTGGCAATTCTTGCAGCTCTTGTAGTGAGCGGTGTGCTTATTTTCATGTCTTATAATAAGTATCAGGATGAGCTTGATAAGGAAGCACAATTAAATGAACAGAAGGCAGAATTTGAAGCCGCTAAAAAGGTTTATGACCAATATGTACAGTATGAAGTATTGCATACAGAGGTTATGGCAGGGGATCAGGTTGCTGTGCATCCCAATGACAATATCTTAAAGTTCTTGGAGGAACTGGAACAGACCTTGCCTGCAAGTGTAACGGTAGACAGCTTTATGTCTGATGATGTGAATGTGGTTATTTCCATGGAAGTAAATGATAAAGAAACCGCAGCAAAGGTTATTGAAAATGTCAGAAAATTCAATAGCTTAATGGCGGTTCAGGTGGGTTCCATCCGTGAAGTGGAAACCAGCTATACAGCAGAGGAATATATTGAATATTTGGAAAGACAGGCCTTCCTGGAAGAATATGCCCTTTCTAATCCGGACCGTGATTTGTTAATTGAAGCATTAACTCCTGATCCGGAAGCAGAAGAGGAAGAGGAAGTTGAGGAAGAAACAGAAGAGGAAGAAGGAATTATCTGGCCTGCAAATACTACAGAGCTTGAACAATTAAAGGAACAGTATTTGGAAGAAAATGGCGTAGAGTATGAGCTTCCCGAAAATGCCACTGTTTTGGAAAACGGTGATATTATATATGAGGTAAGAACAATTCAGTTTACCTTAACCGGTATTTATTTACCTCCGACAGCTGCTACAGTTGCAGAATAAACAGCGATGAAAGGACTGATTGATAATGAATAAGAAAAAAGGAATTAACAAACAGGTTTTTATTTATGTATGTGTATTTGCTGTTCTTCTTGTTGTGGTAGCATATTTCTTGGGCGTTAAGAAATTTGATGATAAAGCGGCTACTGTAAAGGCAAGCAATGATGCATTAGAAATTTCTATTAATGAATTAAGACAGTACAAGAATATGGAAGCCCAGTACAAGGCTGATATGGCTACCATGAAGGCGGAGATTGAAGAAGTACTTGCAGAGTATCCCGGCGGATCTTTGCCGGAAGATGTGATTATGCATGCAGTAACCACACAAATGGTAACCGATGTGGAATATAATAATATTAATATCGGAAGTGCAGAGGCTTACAAAGTGATTTCCGCAGAAATCGTACAAAGTGTAGGAGAAGAAGCATTTCAGGAAGAGATTTCTTTTGTAGAGCAGAAGGCTTCTTATGCAAATAAAGTAACCTATCCTGCATTGAAGGAATCAATTCAGGCGATTTTAGACAGCTCCTACAAATTGGGTATTACTTCTATTTCTTATTCCGGAAAGAACAGCGAAGAACCCGGTATGCTGGAAGGCTCTATTGATATTACCTTCTATAGCATGCGCGGTAACGGTGTAGAATATGAGCCTCCTGTGATTTTACCTTATACAACCGGTTCTGAAAATATTTTCGGTTACTATGAGTTGTATGATGAGCAGGAAGAAGAGGAAGAAGAGGAAGAATAAATTAATTTTAAACGGATGGTGGTAATAGCATGAAAAAAATTCTGCGTAGAGGTGAAAAACTGAATAACAAGGGTGTAACCTTAATTGAATTAATGGTTGCTATTGCCATTTTGTCTGTAGCCATAATTCCCTTGATGTATGCATTTGTTAATTCTATGAAATATAATGCCAAGGGTAGAGAGTTACAGCAAACAACTGTACTTGCCCATACCATTATGGAGAAGTGCAAGGGTTTGACCGTGGATGAAATATATGACAGAATGTTAGACCATACTTTCTTGGAAACCCAGACTGCGGCAGCTGATACCAATAGCACAAAAGTACCCATGACAAATGCTTCTACCACATGGGGACTTGGCTCGGGAGGTGAACAGACCTATTTTATCGGCGGCGTACAGCTGGAGAACACTACCTATGATGTGCAGGTGACGATTGATAAACATTCCAGAGAGGATTTGTATAACGGAACCTTGGAAGCTTATTCGGATATGCTTTATACGGAGAGTATGAATAAGTATAATGATGCCGTATTTACCGTTAATACTTTGAATGGTAATACGGGGGATGAAGACAGATATTCGGTGGCAGGTCTTGACTTTGAGGCATATAATGCAGCCTTTCAGATGATAGCTGACGGTCTTAAAGCAGATGCAGAAACGAAGCCCGACATTAATGAAGAGGTTAATGTTCCCCTTAGTTATATTATGCTTGGTGTGGGTAATCATTTGGAGGTATATCGATATATTACCATTGATGCAACGGGAAGCTCGGGGCATGATGTGGTAAATGTTACATACACCTATACCTTTAGGTTGGATAATGGTACCTATACCTATAATTATCAGCCGCCCTCAGGCGGAGCGACCATTCCGCTTTCGGTGGATTTGGGAACGGCTGAAATTCCGTTATATAATACCACCTTTATGATTTATGATAATGCTGCAACCATGTCAAACGGTGCAACCTTGGAGAATATTTATTTCTTCTACTATCCGGCCTATAGCGGCAACCACGGAGGCTTTACAGAGTATCCTATAGCAAGAGATGAGATTGTGATTAATAACAATACGGGACGTTCTGTTAAGCTCTATATGGTGAAGCAGAAGAATCCGGCATATACGGATGTGGAATTGAATACGCTGGAAGCACATTATTATAATCCGAATATTTTTGTGAACGGAGATGTGGTTTTTTATCATAACTTAGCTGAAAATATCGGCGGTACATCACCGGTTACACCACCGCATTTGATTTCAACAGGTTCGGTTACCTTAATGGCTGATTTGTATTACAGAAATCTGAAAACATTAATGTATAATGTGGAAGTAACCATTTATCCTGCCGGTTCTTACAATGGTTCTTATATTATTAGTGGTTCACAGCCTATAATTACACTGGATGGTACGATTTTAGACTGGTAACAGAGAATGATGATAGCGAGAGGTCTTAGCATGAAAGACAAAAAGATAGTAAAAAAATTACAATCGAATAACAAAGGTGCAGCCTTGGTGACCGTTATTGTTGTTATTGCATTTATCTGTGTGTTAACAACCCTGCTGTTATACTTATCTGTTATGAATTATCAGATGAAGTCTACGGATTACAAGACAAAGGTAAGCTTTTATGGTGCCGAGATTCCCTTGGAGGAATTAAGAGTTTGTCTGGCAGAGGATATGTCCGCCTGTTCGGAGTTGGCTTATAAAAGCGTAATGTCTCAGTTCAGTGCATTGCCTTCAGAGGAATTGCGCAGAGCAGAGTATGAAAGGGTTATGTGGGAGAGCATGCAGGAAATCTGGAATACCAGAAAAACCAATCCTCTTGGGAATGATGCAGTAGCAGACCCCAACGGATGGTGCTTTGGTATTGCATCCGCTCTGTTTGAACAGTATAACAATCCGAATTATCCCAAGAAATATCATGTAATTCTTGATGATGCAGCCGGAACCGTATTGGATTGCGGTCATGATGACTGTCCGGCACCCTATCATATTATTGTGAAGAATCTTGGCTCCGATCAGCTGAAGATGATTGAGGATACGGCTGATCCTACAAACCATTATATGCTTTTAAGCGGCATAAAGGTTTCCTATACGGAAAATAGCTTTTCATCGGTTATTTCCACAGATTTTTGTATGAATATTCCCAAGTTTGATTGGAGTGTAAATGAATACAGCCCTACGTGGAATGATGCAGAGGGAACCACTACAAGAACGCAGATTTTTTATGAAAAATGTGTTGTATATATGAACTACATGAAACAATAATACACAGTAGGGATGATGCAAATATGAAAATGAAGAAAAATAATCAAGGTTTTTCATTAGTCGAGTTAGTAATTGTTGTGGCAATCATAATTATCATAGGTGGTTTTGCACTTACAGGCTTGGCTATATTATCCGGTAAACCGGTGGATGAATGTGCCAAAAAAATTCAGGTAGCACTGGAGGGCAACAGAAATACCACCATGGGTAAATTGAGTGCATCCATTTCATTTTATCAGGATGGTTCCGGTAATATTTTTGTGGAAGAAGAATTTAACAATAATCCGGAAGATACCATTGTGAAGCAAATAGGAGAGGATGTAAGAGTTGAATATCAGGATATGAGTGGTAATTCATATCTCTTGCCGGTAGGACGTGATAATAAGCTTACATTATCATTTGACAGAGCAAGCGGGTCCCTGAAGGCGCAAGCGGATGGCTCTTATGTAGTAAAGTTTGTGGTATCAAGGGGTTCTTCCGGCGAACGTGGATATAAAAAATTAACAGTAAGCATAGATAAATTAACAGGTAGAGTGAGTGTTGAATAACAATCTGAAAGGAAGGGAAGCATGAAACTGTTTAGGAAAAGAATCAAAGGAAACAACAAAGGTTTATCTCTGGTTGAACTTGTATGTGCAGTAGCTATTTTTGGTATTGTACTTACTGCAATCGGAAGTGCCATGGTAGTTAGTGCACAGAGCTATTCAAAGGGTACTTATGAGATTGATGTACAACAGGAAGCACAGACAACAACCAACTTAATCGGTAATTTGATTGTGGATGCTGTTACCGCAGAGTTGGCTCCGTCAGGAGATGGTAAGGTTCTTACTGTTAATAACGGTAAGTTCAAGTATGTTATTACTTATGATGGTGCCGGACTTTTGAATTATTATGAAGAAAATCTGACAACAGGAGCTACTGCAAACGGTGTTTTGGCACAGAATGTAACAGACTTCGATGTTGATTTAACAGATTTTGATGAGTTTAATAATGCAGAAGTATACTTGAAGGTAGAGAAATCCGACAGAGCATACGAGGCTACCTACAATACTACTTCCAGAAACGGTTCCTCTGAAAGTACCGGTGTTGCAGATGCAGCAAGTATTATCGTAGAAAATAATGTAGTACTTGAACCCGGTCAGAGTTATTCTTTCCCTATTACAGTAGTAGGTTCTACCTCTAACAAAGCTTTAAGTGTAAGTGGCTTATCCACTAGAACAGGTGACCTTGCGGATACTACATTTAGTTTTAACTCTACAACAGGTGTTGCAACCGTAACGATTGGTGTGAATGCAACAGGTTCCTTTGCATTTAATGTTGCAACCATTATGACAGGTGAAGATGGCTTGCCATTGGCTTCTGAGCAGGTTGTAATTAAGGTAAGAAGAGTAAATGCTATTTCTTCTACCAGTGATTTAAATAACGATGGATATGCTGACGCATCTGCATTACAGAGTGGTACAGATTGCATGGCAGATGCAACATATCGTATTGAATTTACACCTGTAGGTGAAAACTTCGCAAAGGTATTTGGTAAGTCCTTTGATATGGATTATATTGATCCTCGTCAGGTGAATCTTTCTGTATCCATGAACAGTGGTTACAACGTAGCTGATTATGTAGAAGAGGTATCTAAGGTATATACCGCAACAGACAGCTCTAATGCATATGCAATTATTAAGTTAAAACAGGATTTACCCCAGGGGGCTGAAGTATATGTTACCGGTTCTTCTATGCATGCTGCAGGAACCAACAAGACAGCCAGAGCTTATGCAACGGTAACTAAGAAGGTTACAATTGCAAATCCTTTCTCACCGTTTAGCTTAAGTGCAGATATTAACCGTGGTAACGATGGTCATGATATTCGTATTTTGTTTAATCAAGATTATCAAAGACAGTTAGTTTCACTTTATGGTAGTAACTATAGAAGAACAATTACAGCCTATGAAGCAAAGTTGGAAAATGGTGTTTATGTAATTGATCAATTCGCATTTGGTGATGTGGGTGCAACTGAAGCCGGTGGTCTCGATTGTCAGATCAGAACAGCAGATTCCTTGAGATTAAAACCGGATAAGGCATATATTATTCAATGTAAGATTGAATTCTTTGATGAGAACAATAACCTTGTATGGCCTACAGCAGGAACTAACCCTGATTTGTATAGCAAAGAATTCCCTATTCCGGCATTAAGTGTGGTATATAATTGTGGCACCATGTCCGGTACTCCGGGTTCAGAATATGTTATGACAATGAATAACGGAATGGCTGAAGCATATATTGATTTCACCTGTATTGGTATGGACTTGAATAAATATGATGGATTTGTATGGGAAGTTGAAGTCAGTGATGGAAACGGTAATTATGACCCTTATACAGGTTCTGTAGAAACCGGTGTTATGAAGATAAGCAATGATGAATCCATGAAGGGTCATGGACAGATGAAATTAATTCTCCGTGAAACAGGTACCTATCGCTTAAAGATTAAAGCGAATGCATATTCCTATAAGAAATATGATGGCTCTGATGATACAAAAACTTTCAACATTACTAATGGAGAAGACGGCGTTCTTTACGTAAAGGTTCAGTAATTGCGAACGAAACATAAAATGACTTATAAAAAGCTTTTGTCCTAGGAATAGGGCAAAAGCTTTTTTAATGAAAAAAATTACTACTCAATCCTTTTCAAATATGATAAAATGAATTTATTCATTTGTTGAGGGAGAATTACATATGATAGAAGTAATTGATAAGGTCAATTCCGTAGTGAATGGCTTTATATGGGGAGTGCCCACGATGGTACTGATTTTAGGTGTTGGTATATTATTAAGTATAGGAACGGGCTTTGTACAGATTCGCAAATTCGGCTATGCTATGAAAACCATATTCAGTAAATTGTTTAGCAAGACAGAAGCGGCAAAGGGCTCCATGACTTCTTTTCAGGCAGTATGTACTGCACTTGCAGCAACTGTCGGAACAGGTAATATAGCCGGAGTGGCAGGTGCAATTGCCATTGGCGGTCCCGGAGCTATTTTTTGGATGTGGATTTCTGCAATTCTTGGTATGTGCACTAAGTTTTCAGAGGTTACTCTTGCTGTTAAATTCCGTGAAAAGAATCAGAGAGGGGACTATGTAGGTGGTCCCATGTATTACATCAAGAATGGTTTAGGTAAGAAGTGGATATGGCTGGCATATTTGTTTGCAACATTTTGTATCTTGGCAACCTTTGGTATTGGTAATACTACGCAGGTAAATACCATTGTAACATCCATTGATACAGCTCTTTTGAATTATAATCTGGTAGCAGAGAATAATCTTTCAACCCTTAATCTACTTTTAGGTATTGGAATTGCTATTATTACAGGTATGGTACTTTTGGGTGGTATTAAGCGAATTGGCAGTGTTACAGAGCGATTGGTACCTTTTATGGCGATTTTTTATATGATATTAGCTTTAGGTGTGAGTTTTGTTAATATTTCCGATTTGCCTGCAGTTTTTGGAATGATATTTGAGGGGGCATTTAATCCTTCAGCAGTAACAGGAGGTATTGTAGGCTCCATGCTCCTCAGTATGAAAAGAGGGATTTCAAGAGGGATTTTTTCCAACGAAGCAGGTTTGGGCAGCGGTTCCATTGCTCATGCCTGTGCAGATACGGATGATCCTGTTAAGCAGGGAATGTTCGGTATTTTTGAGGTGTTTGTAGATACCATTGTTATTTGTACCATTACTGCTCTTGTAATTCTTTGCAGTGGTGTGGATATTGCATATGGTGTAGATGCCGGTGCCGAGTTGACTATAGCAGGTTTTGTCAGTACGTATGGCGGATGGGTAACTATTTTTACTGCAATAGCAATGTGCTGTTTTGCCTTTTCAACAGTAATCGGATGGGGACTGTATGGTGCCAGATGTCTGGAGTTTATCGCTTCAGAAAAAGCGGTTAAACCATTTATAATTTTATTTTCCCTGGCCACGATTTTTGGTGCAACCATGGAGCTGGAATTGATTTGGGACTTGGCGGATACGTTCAACGGACTTATGGCAGTGCCCAACCTGATAGCGTTAGTACTTTTGTCAGGTACGGTGTTTAAAACCACAAAGGAATACTTCCAAAAGAATAAATAAAGTGAGGAATATATCATGATGAACAAGGATGCAAAAATATATGTTGCAGGCCATAGAGGAATGGTTGGTTCTGCAATTGTAAGAGAATTGCAGAGACAGGGATATGATAACATTATTACCAGAACCCATAGTGAACTGGATTTATGTCGTCAGGATAAGGTGGAGCAGTTTTTTGCAGAGGAAAAGCCGGAATATGTATTTCTGGCAGCTGCTAAAGTAGGCGGAATTATTGCCAATTCCGAAGCACTTGCTGATTTTATGTATGAGAATATGATCATGGAGATGAATGTGATTCATTCTGCATGGCAGAATGGTTGTAAAAAGCTTGAGTTCTTAGGTTCTTCCTGTATTTATCCTCGATTGGCACCGCAGCCCATGCCGGAAAGCTGTCTTTTGACCTCTGAGTTGGAAAAAACCAATGAAGCATATGCTTTAGCCAAGATATCAGGATTGAAATACTGCGAATATTTGAATATGCAGTACGGAACGGATTATATTTCCGTAATGCCTACAAACCTTTATGGACCCAATGATAATTATCATCCAACTCACAGTCATGTGTTGCCTGCGTTGATACGTCGTTTCCATGAGGCAAAGGAGCAGAACCTGCCATCCGTAACCTGTTGGGGAGACGGAAGCCCCCTGCGAGAGTTTTTGTATGTGGATGATTTGGCCAATTTATGTGTTTTTCTCATGAACAATTATAGCGGAAATGAAACGGTAAATGCAGGAACCGGAAAGGAAATCAGTATCAAAGAGCTGACTACTCTTGTTGCTGAGGTGATCGGATATACCGGAGAAATTCTTTGGGATACTACCAAGCCCAACGGAACCCCCAGAAAGCTTCTGGACGTATCTAAGAGTACCGCTCTCGGCTGGACCTACAAAACAGAATTGAAGGATGGCATTCGTTTATCCTATGAGGATTTCTTAAACAATCCCATGAGAGCAGAGAGATAGAAAATTGCATAGAATCATATGAAACATGGTTAGTCCGTTACGACAGGTGGTACGTAACGGACTTTTTTGCATATATATAAATATACAATGTGTTCTGTTTGGGTGGCATATACTCCAACGAAAGACCCTTGAAAAACGTCAGCACTTGGCGAGGTTTTTTCGAGCCTAGTACTGCTACGTTTTTCACGGAGTGAGAACGTGTCTGAGTGGAGTATATGCCACCCAAACCATCCCCCCCAACCATCATTCTTTTATACATAAAAATATATGTCGAATGATAGGAGTATTTTATGGATAGAGCAAGACGTAGAATCGGTTTGAATGATGTGGGAAAGCTTTGGTGGTCAAGAGGCACAATCACCATTGCCGTATTAGACAGTGGGATTGGGAGACACCCGGATTTGGAAGGAAAATGCATCCTTTTTAAGGATTTTATTAATCACAAAGCCAGGGCATATGACGATTGCGGACACGGAACTCATGTGTGTGGGATTTTGTGCGGTAGCGGAGAACTGTCCGCAGGAACATACAGAGGTATTTTACCTTCAGCAAGGCTTGTGGTAGGGAAGATTCTGGATGAAAAGGGAGAAGGACGGACAGAGATTATGCTGGAAGCATTACAATGGGTATTGCATCAGCATAAGAAGTACGACATCAGGGTGCTAAATATATCTGTGGGAATCGGCAGTTTAAAGGATAAGGGGAAGGAGCGACAAATGCGGGAGCTGCTGGATAAGCTGTGGGATGAGGGGATTGTAGTAGTATGTGCGGCAGGAAATAAGGGACCCAAGGCCAACAGCATCTCCGCAATCAGTACCTCACAAAAGGTCATTACGGTGGGGTGCTTTGATGATTTTTGTGAAGAAAACAAAGAAAGTAATTGCGCCTTATATTCGGGGCGGGGGAAGCTGAATGATGTGCTTCGTAAGCCGGATATTGTCGCACCGGGAACGGAGATAGTCTCCTGTAACGGATTCATTGTGCCCAAAAGGGATGCATATGAAAATGCATATATTACCCAAAGCGGTACCTCCATGTCCACACCTATTGTGAGCGGATGTGCGGCACTTTTACTGCAAAAGGAACCTTATCTGACCAACGAAAGAGTAAAGGAAAAAATCAAGTATACAGCAGAGGATTTGAAATTACCATGGAATTTGCAGGGCTGGGGAATGATTTGTGCAAAAAGACTGCTGGAAATCGAATAAAGCTATTGACATGTGTTGCATAATTGTATACAATTGTACAAAAGTTGCTTTATTAGAGTAAAGAAGCAATGTGAAAAGAGGAATAGATATGAGAGAAGATACCTTTTTGAATCGTCCGGTCACCATGAATGACAGGAATAATTTATTACAGATTGAAGAGCATATGTATGTTTTGGATGACGTGCCGAAACCCAATGTGTTCAGAGAGATGTTTCCTTATTCTGAAATACCGAAGATTCCTTTTAATGACAGAATCGTGCCTCATAATATGCCAAAGGATATTTGGATTACAGATACTACATTTCGTGACGGACAGCAGTCCAGAGCACCTTATTCTACAGAGCAGATTGTAACTATTTTTGATTATTTGCATAAATTAGGCGGTCCTAACGGAATGATTCGTGCGTCGGAATTCTTTCTTTACAGCAAGAAGGACAGGGATGCCGTATACAAATGTATGGAGCGTGGCTACAAATTCCCTGAGGTAACCAGCTGGATTCGTGCCAGCCGCGAGGACTTTAAATTGGTAAAGGAAATCGGAATGAAGGAAACCGGTGTTTTGGTAAGCTGTTCCGATTATCATATATTCCTGAAGTTGAAGATGACCAGAAAGCAGGCCTTGGAGCATTATCTCAGCGTTATCAAGGAATGCTTGGATGAGGGCATCAGTCCCAGATGTCATCTGGAGGATATTACCAGAGCGGATATTTATGGTTTTGTAGTGCCGTTCTGTAGGGAATTGATGGGTCTTATGGAGGAATACAAGATTCCTATTAAGATTCGTGCCTGTGATACCATGGGTTATGGTGTCAACTTCCCGGGTGCAGTTATTCCCCGTAGTGTGCAGGGTATTATTTATGCCTTGAATGTGCATGCAGGTGTGCCTTCTGAGTTGATTGAATGGCATGGTCATAATGACTTCTACAAGGCGGTTGTTAACTCCACCACAGCGTGGTTATACGGTTGTAGCGGTATTAATACCTCTTTGTTTGGTATTGGCGAAAGAACAGGAAATACACCTTTGGAAGCAATGGTATTTGAATATGCACAGCTTCGTGGTGATTTGAACGGAATGGATACTACAGTAATTACTGAACTTGCAGAGTATTACGAGAAAGAAATCGGATATAGGGTGCCTTCCAGAACTCCTTTTGTCGGGAAGAATTTTAACGTAACCCGTGCAGGTATTCATGCGGACGGATTACTGAAAAATGAAGAGATTTATAATATTTTTGATACGGAAAAGTTTCTGAACAGACCTGTACTTTGCGCTATTTCCAACACCTCCGGACTTGCCGGTATTGCGCATTGGATCAATACCTACTACAAGCTGAAGGGTGATGATATGATGGATAAGTCCTGCGAGTTGGTACAGGGTGTTAAAGAATGGGTGGATGAAGAATATGCAGGCGGTCGAGTAACGGTTTTGACGGATGACGAGATTGTGGCTTGTATTAACAGAGTTTGCCTGGAAAAGGGTTTGACAATCGGTAATTAATGGATTGTAAATGTGGAGATAATCATGGGTAATTATGATGTGAAGCAGGAAGTGACGGATAAGTTTTCCCTTCGCGGAAGAGTATTCCATCACTTACGAGAGGATATTTTAAGCGGAAAGTATAAAGAGGGCGACGAGCTGAAGGAAGTGGCAATCGGAGAAGAGCTGGGTGTCAGCAGAACTCCTGTCAGAGAAGCCTTCAGACAGCTGGAATTGGAAGGTCTGATTCAGATTATTCCTAATAAGGGCGCCTATGTAACAGGTATTACGGAAAAGGACGTAAAGGATATTTACATGATTCGTTCTTTGCTGGAGGGCTTGTGTGCCAGATGGGCCTGTGAGCATATTACCGTGGAACAGATGGAAGAAATGGAAGAGAATATTTATCTTGCCAAATTCCATGCCCAGAAG
>JAZSII010000045.1:0-6623 GCA_045533725.1 Acetatifactor sp.
CCTGGTTTGCAAAGAAGAAATTCTTGAAGATGAAGTAAATTTAGGTTGGAATCAATGTGGTGAGAACTACCTTACATCGCCTCAATCAGAGATGATTGGTTTTTATGTGTCAGATACAAAGTATACTCAGGAGCATATTTACGAAATCATAGCACAGGTATTGTATAACACGGTTCTTTACGGCCTTAATCAGGAATTCCTTGAGTATGAGTATCAGGACTATATTCCGGGAGAAATTTGGAGTGCATGGTATAAGATGGAAAATTTCTATGGGGATGTGCTAGAAATGAAAAACTATGTTGAAGCAGGGTTAATATCTTTGTCTGAGGAAACCGAAGATGAAGAAACATCAGAAGATGAAGAAATATCAGAAGATGAAGAACGAAGCGAGGCACTAAAGAAACTATCACTTTACGTAGATATCTTTGTAGCAATAAAAAAATTCAATGAATATTGTCTAAAAAGTGAAGCGAAGCAACTGCGAGAGTGTTTACAGCAGTAGCCCTCGCAGGCTTCTTTTGGCCGGTAAAAACTTGTTAACGGAAACGGAAAGTTCGTGGATTAGTAAAGGAGAAAAATATGAATCAGTCAAGTGAGAACAATATGCAAAAGAAAATGCCAGGTCAAATTTTGTTGGATGCGATTTTTGGCACCGGTTGTTACAATGCAGAAATCTTAAGCAACAGCGAGTCTGCATGTGACAGATCAAGGCAGGAAGAGCTCTGGATGAAGTTGCAAGAGGTCGTAGATTCCTTGTCGCCTACAGAGAAAAGTGTGATTATTGCCCGCTTTGGACTGGAAGGAGAGAAAAAGTCCTATAGCGAGCTTGCCAAGCTAAAAGGAATCTCTGAGGAAAGAATCAGAGAAATAGAAGTCATGGCGCTCAGGAAAATGCGGCATCCCAGTCGTGCGCGCCAACTGAAGGATTTAACAAAATCTGCTGCGGAGGATGCCGAGGAGAGCGAGGCTGACTCCGCGAGAGATGAAGACAGTATAGAAAACCTGGAACTTAGCGTCAGAACCTATATGTCTTTGAAACGAGCAGGCATTACCACCTTAACAAAGCTGAAAAACTTAACCGTAGGTGAGCTGATTTGTACTAGGGGAATTGGGACCGGGTCCATTTCGGAGATAATAATCAAAATGATGGAATATGAACGAGTGTGAGAGGATTACAATAAATTCTATAAAATTTTCATTAAAATGAAACTTTTTCCCCTTAATATGTGTTATTAATATATATGTGTAAGATTTTGAGCATGAGGAGGAGAGAAAAATTATGAAAAAAAGATTTTTATCGATGGTCGTTGTACTTGGCATGGTATGCGGATTGTGTGCTTGCGGCAATGCCGGCAAAAAGGCAGCAACAGTCACCATAGAAGGTGAAACTTATGATTTGTCCGGAG
Organism: Acetatifactor sp.; assembly: GCA_045533725.1. GTDB lineage: Bacteria > Bacillota > Clostridia > Lachnospirales > Lachnospiraceae > Acetatifactor. The sequence continues at coordinate 1,407 of JAZSII010000045.1, forward strand.
ATTTTCAAGAAGTTGTTATTTCCATGGTACAAAACGGGTTGGATGTGGGTGAGAGGCAGAGATACAATGTTTATGATGAAGAGGGCATGTTTAACCAGGAAGGGGTACAGAGGGATGTAGATTACATTTGGGCTGACGAGAGGGTGTATGCCAGCGATTGGAATGACGGGACTTTATTGTACAGTGTGTTTTGTATTGAAGGAGATAAGTTTGATTTTGAATCAAAAATGGGTATTACTTCTGATTCCGACAAGAAAGAGATACGGGAACTGGAAGGTTTCGTCCACACGGATATGTATATGACCATTGGTGGCGTTATTGTCGGCAATGAGAATAGAGATGCACTTTTTGTAAATGGAGATATGGTTGATTTGTCAGAGTATGAGGATGATTATGAAGAGTGGGTTGAATATGTGAAAGAGGAAGGCATTTATGCGGGTGTGAGTGCCCCGTATATGTTAGGGGATGGTTTTTATTTTATTCTTTACGCTTATGAAGTCTATGGAATATCAGACATTGATGCATTTATAGAACAGTATGATGCTACATACGACGGATCCTTTAAGGATACGGTTGTATTGCAGCTGGCGCTGAATGATGCCATTACAGGGATGGAAAACGGAGAGGTGGATTCCTGTTCTATACTCAGCTTTGGTCTTACAAGGGATGAGAAGGATATTATAATGTGCCATATCAATTATTATCTTGATGCAGATTATGATGATATGAAATATTGGCATATGGATAATTAGTGATTTTGTACGTAGAGCCGGAATATCGGTTAGCGGAATCAATGAAGGGGAACGGATGAAAATCGGTTCCTCCTTTATTTTACATTTTATACAATTCATGATATTATTAATTCATGCGTATATGCAAAAGAACGACAGGATGATTTGTGGTTTTGAACTACGCTTGGAGATATATTGTACAGGAGAGGAGATAGTATGAGAAAGACAAAACAGATATTGGTATGGTTACTGACGATGGGGTTGTTATTGACCTCGTTAACCGGCTGTGATGATTATGTGGAACCGATAGAAGATGTATTCGATGCGGTGGCGGATGTAATGGAAGAGGCAGAACCGGAATGGGAAGAGGACGAAGAACCGACCCCTGCACCTGAGGAGCCCACACCGGATCCCACAGCGGAGCCCACAGCGGAACCTACAGCGGAGCCCACACCGGAACCCACGCCCGAGCCTACAGCGGAACCTACAGCGACCCCAAAGCCGAATCATAATTTATCAGAGGTACCGGATGCTTTCCCTGAGTATACGTTGAGTGAAGAGGATATTGCAGCATTTGAAGCGCAGCTTTTGCTTTGTGAAGCAATGTTGCAGGATGGGGCAGAATATGCAGATATGGAGGAAGCGGCAGACGAGCTGGACCAGCTGGCATATCATATTCAGAATCAGGCAACTATAGCAGAGGTATTATATTACGTAGATATGGAAGAGGAGGAAGCGGTATCGGAATATCTTTACTCGTCAGAGGTTTCTACGGAAATTACGTCAGAGTATATCAGCTTTTTGGTAGAGCTTTATGACAGTGGCGAATATGAGGATTATTTTGCGGATTGGTTGGACATTGAGTTGGCATATCTGGCATCCTATTCTGATGAAACAACGGAACTGGAAATTCGTAATGCAGAGATTTTGACAGAGTTTTATGATTTACAGGACGGGGATTTTGAAGCAGGAATGGGGGCTCTTTACAGTGAGTTTGTCAGAAACGGTAATGAAATCGCAATAAAGAATGGTTTTGCAAACTATTATGATTATGCATCAACCTTCAGTTATAAACGAGACTATGGTAAGGAAGAGAGAGAGCTGTATCGCCAGTATGTAAGAGACTATATTATTCCGCTTTATTATTCCTCCTATGAATGGTATGCGGATGCCTATTATGATTTGTCAAGAACAGAAAAGAAGCTTGTAGAAGCACTGATTAGTGACGAATATAACACCCTTGATAAAAACTATGTCATGGATTATTTTGAGACATTGCCGGAAGATGCAAAGCTTGGAATGCGTCATATGTTTGATGAGGAAACCTTTATCATTACGGACAACCGGAACGCCTTGCAGGGTGCGTTTACCGTTGATATTGATTCCCCGTACTGCTACTTTGGCCCCGGTTATCAGGATTCCTTTACCGTGATTCATGAGATTGGACATTACTATGCGGATCTGAATAACGATACTTCCTGGTTGTCTTTTGACTTGTGCGAGGTGCATTCACAGGGTAATGAGATGCTGTTCTTGAGTTACTTGGGAACAGAGTTAGAGCCGGAGGTATTTGAGGTATTGGAAGCTTATCGGTTGTACAGTTTTATCGATACTATTGTACAGGCAACGCTGATGGATAATTTTGAGGAGATAGTTTACAATCTGTCCCTAGAGGAAGCTTATTCTACAGAGGATTTTGATGAAATCATGCATGAGGTTATTCGCAGTTACGGTATTGATGATGATGATTCATATACATATGCCTGTCTGGAATGGCTTTGGAGAAATGTAAGCATCAGCAGTCCGGTGTACTATATTAGCTATGCTACTTCTGCAATGGCTTCATTAAGTCTTTACAGTCAGAGCGTTATCGATCATGAGGGCGCATTGGAATCCTATCGTATTCTGCAGGAGGAGTGTGAACAGGAAGAAGGATTCATGGGTATGCTGGAAAAAGCCGGTATTGCAAGTGTGTTTGAAGAAGAAGCATATCAGAATTTGACAGAAATTATGAGTAAATAGTGTGGTGCAGAAAACCCCTTTCTCAGGAAAAACCAAGAAAGGGGTTTAATTGATGAGATGTATTGAGTTAATTGCCCAGCTTTACAATAATTAAATCCATTACCAAACGGATGCTGTCATTTGCGGGCCAATTCTGCATTTCGTGACTAAGCTGATTGGCATAAAGAATTTCATCCGGATGAGCGGCATTGAATTTTGTACCCTGTAGCTCCATGAAGTTAATGATACGCATGGTACTGTGATACCCCTTTGGTTCCACCTCCGTATCCCAGTTCAGTACGGAGTGACCAAGGCAATCGCCGTACATAAGCCCGTCCTCCAAGGCTTCTTCATATCCGCCGATAAAAACTACCGGTCTGGAGCAATCAGCATTTTGATACTGCATAATATCCTGAATCAAGGCATTTGCTATCTGAACATCACTTTCGTAGCGAAGCTCATTGGTGTGATTCATCCGCAGGGTATATGTTGTTTGACAAATCAGCGTTACGCAGCAAATGATACATGCGGCAACCTTTGTCCACTTTTGCATCTTTTCCGACGGGACTACAAACAGGCAGACCAAATAGCCCATAAAAGCAATCGTAAACGGTAGCACCAATTGAGAACGTGCAACCGTAAGTCCACCGGTAAAAAGAGTCATGTAGAACGGGGACATTAATAATAAAATGGAACACAATACACCTAAGTACCGTGTATTGACTTTTGTTTTTTTCAAAATGCTTGTTACCTGTATGAGTAACAGAATAGCAAGAATGAGGAAGGTGCGAATATAAAATATTTTTTCTCCCAAAGCAACTTGCTTTACATGAGAAAGGATGGAGAGAACGGAATCCATAAAGGATAGTTGTCCCCACAGCATTTGATTATTTACGTAATCGGCACTGCTGAAAAACAAAGTGGTAATACCCTGATTCAGAATAAATCCTATCAGAAATACTATGGCAAAACGAAGGATGTACATCCACAACTGTTTGTTGCTCTTGTAGTCTTCCTGCTCTGTGGCATCAAAGAAATAATACAGGAAGAAGCATGCCACCGCACCGAACAAAAACAGAGCGTTCATGACCTGATATACGCTAAATACAATCAACATGAGAGGAATTGCAATCAGCAAAGGTACTACTTTTTTCTTTTGGGCAAAAATGTGTGCACACAGTATAATGATTGCCATCAGACAAAGGGAAAGGGTAATTTCAAATGCCTGCAATTTGAAGTATAGCTGCTCGGTTAAGATGGTATGGGATACCAGTATTCCGGAGAAAAACAGGGTTGCCAAAGGGCTTTCCTTGCCGGAGATATACGCAAACAGATAGCTCCAAAGAATACATGCAAGGGATAAAAACAGGATGGAACCGATGCCCACTACATAAGAATTATATATCCATAGTCCGGTAAGCCACTTCAAAAATACAAGTCCCTGCCTGCCGATTCCCAGCCAGGAATCATATATTCCGTCCGGATTTACAATGACTTCGGTTGTATCAATACCTACGCTGTTGCTAAGCATCATTTCCCCGCGGCATATCAGGGTAAACACGAGAACTGCCAGCCATATAAAACGTTTTTTTATTATGTGTTCTTTGAAAGTCATGGTTTTACTCCTAACTTTTACGGCAACTTAAGCATTTCAGTCATTATAACATTTCATTTGTCGGGTAGCAACAAAATTTGAGTATGGACTTGACGATGGGCAGACCAAAGTTGTAAATATATATTAGATATAAAATAGCAGGTGATTATTATGAAAAAAACATTTTTGATTGCAGATACCCACTTCGGGGAGGAAAGCATGCGTAGGTATGAGAACAGACCCTTTCGGGATGCCGCACATATGGATGCAGAAATGGTAGAACGATGGAACGAGGCAGTGGGATCGGATGATGTAGTGTATGTTCTGGGGGACTTCGGTGCAGAAGGCTATGAGGCAGAAATCCTGGCCAAATTGAATGGTCGCAAGTTTTTGATTAAGGGAAATCATGATATAAAGAGCAATGGAGAGTATCGAAGCTTTGGTTTTGAGGAAGTGTATGATTATCCGATTATCATAGAAGGGTACTGGATACTGTCCCATGAACCCTTGTACGTGAATACAAATATGCCCTATGCCAATTTGTTTGGGCATGTTCATAATTCGCCGCTCATAAAGGATTTCAGCAGTCAGCATTACTGTGTATCAGCGGAGAGGATTAATTATACGCCCATTGCCTTTGAAGCGGTGAAGCAGAGAGTGAAAGAGGCTGTGGAAAAGGAATAGAGCGAAATACAGCAGATGGAGACACTGTGATTGATAGAGAGGAGAAAGAGTATGAAAAAAATGAAGCGTATAGCGCAACTGTTGTTGATGGTGAGCCTGATGGTGTTTTTGCTGGTGGGATGCAAAGACTCTCAGGAGAAGGAAGAGAGTCAGGGAGAAGTAACCGGCCAAGAAACGGAAGCAGCAGACCCTACACCGGAAGCCTCT
>JAZSII010000177.1:0-5139 GCA_045533725.1 Acetatifactor sp.
AACAATCAGGTTATCCATGCAAGTAGTCCGTCTACCGGTATTAAGATCAGTAAATATAACTACAGAACACCTGTTAAGTATGTCAGAATACTGATTGAGTAGTATCAAAATAGCAGAATATTCCTTTCAAACAATTGCAAGTTAAAATTGTAAAAATTTTTGCAAAAAATGCTTGCAATTTGTTTGAAGTTATATTATTATTAACAAGTGCTTAAAAGCATGGCTCGTTGGTCAAGCGGTCAAGACGCCGCCCTCTCACGGCGGAATCAGGGGTTCGATTCCCCTACGAGCTGTTGACTATTTAAAAGAATAGCCCAACCCTGGAAGATACTTATTTATCAAGTGATAAATAGGTATTTTTTATTGTGAAAACTATGGGGCTATGATATAATCAGGGTAGTAAATTGTATGTGATTGTGAAAACGATTTCTTTGGGTGTAGTAGCGAGGCAGAATGGGTAGACGTTATTTTGTGACAACCAGATTATTAGAAGAAGGTATGATAATAGATCAGTCCATTAAAGATGGCGCTGGTCGTGTTTTGATTGCCAGAGGTTCACAGATTAACGATGATATTCTCGCATCCTTGAAGCGTTTTGGTATCAATGGTGTTTATGTGCGGGAAGAAGGTAGCGAAGAGGATTGGGAGATATCTCAGGTGGCTTCTGAAGAAACAATCCAAAAGATTGAGGAACTGACAGTCAAGGACCGCGTGAAAGTTAAACTGTCCGAAAGTGTAAAGAAACGTGTATCGGAAGGAATCTCTTTCCTGTACAGCAATACGGACTCCAATGAGTTGACGGACGTGACAAAAAACATTGCAAACGAGCTGATGAAGGCCATTACTGACAATGATGCATTAGCAGTGGATATCGGCACCTTAAAGGTCAGCGATGAGTATACCTTTAAGCATAGTGTGGACGTGGCTACCATGGCGATGGTAGTAGCGAGAAAGTATGGTCTGTCTGATACAGAGATATTTGATATCGGCGTGGCAGGTTTGTTGCATGATATCGGTAAATCGCGCATTTCCAATGAGTTGTTAAATAAACCGGGACGATTGACGGAAGAGGAATTCCGCCATATGAAGCAACATTCGGTGTACGGATATAATATTATCAAAGATAAGAAAGAGTTGAAGGAGCCGGTCAAGTTGGCTGTCTTGCAGCACCATGAAAAAATAAATGGTACAGGGTATCCTTTTGGTGTGGACAGTAGCAAAATATGTACCTATGCAAAGATTTTGTCCGTGTTGGACATTTATGATGCTTTGGTGACAGAACGCCCTTATAAGGAGGCATATACGCCTCGTGATGCGGTGGAAATGATTATGGCCATGACGGCAGAGCTTGATATGAAGGCAATGAAAAGTTTTCTGGGTAGTGTGATTTTATACCCGGTGGACAGTATTGTAAATTTAAGTAACGGCGAGCAGGCTAAGGTGGTAGAGAACTACGCAGATTCTATTTTACGTCCGAAGGTGGTCGGTATACAGAGCGGCAGGGTATATGATTTGGGCAGGGACTTGGCCTGTGCAAGTATCATTATTCCTTAAAATATTAAGTATAAAAGGGTGTTGTCTTGAATACAGCATCCTTTTTTGTTAGAATGATACATATGCGAAACATGGGAAGATTACCATAGACATGGGGGAGAAAGTATGATTTTTGATGAGATTGTAAAGGATGTGTCCGAAAGGATTGATTTATTGCTTCAATCAGAAAAGGATACAGTTTTTGTAGTAATAGATGGTATGTGCGGTAGCGGAAAATCAACCTTGGGAGAGTCTTTAAGGAAAATATATGATTGTAATCTTTTTCACATGGATGATTTCTTCCTGCAGCCACATCAACGGACGCCTGAACGTTTAGCGGAGGTTGGCGGAAATGTGGATTATGAAAGATTTGCAGAAGAGGTTTTGAAGCCGATACAAGCAGGGAAAACATTCTCTTATGGTGTTTTTGATTGTTCGAAGCAAAAAATCGGATATCGAGTACAGGCTCCTTCGAAACGTTTGAATATTGTGGAAGGTGCTTATAGTATGCACCCTTACTTGGGCAATACCTATGATTTGGCGGTGTTTCTGGAGATAGATGAGAAAGAACAACAAGAACGCCTGTTAAAACGAAGCGGAGCAGAAATGCTGGAACGTTTCATAGCAGAATGGATTCCGAAGGAAACAGCATATTTTGAAGCATTTGGCATCAGGGATAAGTGTAAGGTATATAAGATTTCGGATAAAAAGGATGATGTATTATCTGCGGAAAATAGAAAGAAACAAGAGAGTGAGGATAAAGGAATGATTGGATTAATAGTAGCATATTCAAAGAACAGAGTAATCGGAAATAAGGGACAGATTCCCTGGAGAATTAAGGGCGAGCAGAAGCGTTTCAGGGAGCTTACAACAGGAAATGTGGTAATTATGGGAAGACGTTCTTATGAAGAAATCGGGCGTCCTTTACCTAATCGTTACACCATTGTGGTGTCTAACACACAAAAATTTGAAGCTGAAAATTGTACAACGGTTGGTTCCTTGGAGGAGGCTATCCGTATTGCTGACAAGTCAAAGAATATTTATATTTCCGGGGGGGCAGGACTTTATAAAGAGGCCATCGATATTGTTGACAAAATGTTTATTACTGAGATTGATGCAATAGTGGAAGGCGATACTTACTTCCCGGAATTTGATGAAAATTGTTTTGAAAAGGAAATTGAATGTCATGTAGACGGTGATATGCCCTATGATTATGTGACGTATACAAGGAAAAAATATAAAATATAGTTTCTCTTCTTGCAATCCCTGTTGAATTGTGCTACAATTTAATGGTATAAAGGAATTTTGTGTTGCAATTCGAAAACGATTTCACTTGTTTTTATGAGGGATAAGGCATGAAAGAGAAAAGTACAATGCGAAAAAGGATTTTCGTGTTGATAATTGCATTGGTAATTGCAATTCTGTGTGTTGTCAAATATAGGATGATGCTTGTTGAAGAGATTCAAGAGCAACTTTCGGCAAATTTGAAGGATGTGGCAACCCAGAATATTATTACCATGGAAAAAACTCTGAATGACAATTGCAGTCTGTTACAGGAGTTGGCAAAGCAAATAGAAGCAAAATATGAGAATATTGATTCGGCACAGGTGAAGAAAGAGATTATCGCTTTTTTGGAACCATTCCGTGATATTCATAACTTTATGCGTATGGGTATTATTTTGCCGGATGGAACAGCATATTGTACAGACTACTGTGAACGTGATTTAAAAGGTGAAGAACCCTATGAATATGGTATGCAGGGTCTCTGCAATATTACAAGCCGTATGATAGAAGCAAACAACAGCGGTGAAACTGTTAATGTTTTCAGCGTCCCTATTTATGCTGAAGACGGAACCACAGTAGTAGGTGTTCTTTGCGCAACTTGTCGTACGGAAGTTTTAAAAGGGATGCTGAACGTTGATTCTTTTGACGGAAGAGGATATAGCTATATCATTGAGAGTGACGGAACGGTAGTAACTGATTCCAAGCAGTCACCTATGTATGGTACCACAAATGTTTTTGAAGCCATGCTGGATTTTGATCAGAATAATGAAGTGATTATAGACCGGATAAAGAGTGATATGGCAAAGAGAGCAAGTGGGAATGCTTCTTTTGTCTCTGCAAGTAAGCGATACTTGTATTATGCACCAATCAGGGTAAATTCCTTACATAAAACATGGTATTTATTCACGATTGTTCCTAATGAAGTGTTGGATGAGAAGAGTGAATGGGTTCTGTATTTGAACAATATGATGCTCTTGATGATTGTAACAATCCTGGCTTGTACACTGCTTTATTATATTTGGAGTTATCGTAAAAATTCTGAAGCACTCAGAACACTTGCATATGTGGACGGGCTGACAGAGGGAGATAATTATCTATGCTTTGTAGAAAAGTTAAAAGAATATAAAGGACAGCACGGATATATTGTCTCGGCTGATTTGAATGAGTTTAAGCTTGTAAACAATACCTGTGGTATAGAAAAGGGAAATGAGACTCTTCAATGTGTATGGAATATTATTGCAGATCAGTTAAAGCAGGGAGAACTTGCTGCGCATATTAATGCAGACCACTATGTTATGTTTTTAAGGGGAGATAAGAACGAAGAGATTATCGAGCGTTTGACAAAGATTAGTGAATCTGTTAAAGCATTGGCAACAGAAATAAATATTGTAAGTATTTTCCCGTATTTCGGAATTTATCAGACAATGAATTACGAGGAACCTGAGGAAAGCTACAGTAAGGCGAATCAGGCCAAGCATCTTGTAAAGGGTAATCGTAAGAAGAACTGGGCGTTTTATGAAGAGGTTGATTACGAACGTATGGTAGAAGATAAGAATCTGGAAGACGGTTTTGCAGAGGCTATTGAGAAGAATGAGTTCGAGATGTGGTATCAGCCGAAGTATAGCGGAGAAACCGAGCAAATTGTGGGTGCAGAGGCACTTGTCAGATGGAGAAGAACAGATGGCAATCTGGTACCGCCTTACAGATTTATTCCTTTATTTGAACGTAATGGTATGATTACTACTTTGGATGAGTATGTATTTAAAACCGTATGTTTGCAGCAGAAAAAGTGGGAGAAGCAAGGACGTACAATGTTCCCGGTTTCTGTAAATATCTCTCGTGTGAGCTTGTACTTTGATAATCTTGTGGAACGTTATAAAGAAATATTGGATGAGTGTGAGTTGGATCCCAAGCTGGTACCTTTGGAAATAACGGAAAGTGCGACACTTGATAACAAGCAGGTTCAGGGATTGGTAGAAAAATTCCATGAGGCAGGCTTTTTGGTGCATCTGGATGATTTCGGAAACGGATATTCTTCTCTGGCAATGTTAAACCTTATGCATTTTGATACGCTTAAGTTAGACAAGAGCCTGATAGATTTTGTTGGCGACGAAAATGGTGAGAAGCTTTTGTGGCATACAATTACGCTTGCTAAGAGTCTGGGTATGCATACTACGGCAGAAGGTGTGGAACGAAAAGAACAGGTTGATTTCCTGCATGATTTACAATGTGATGATATTCAGGGATATTATTACTCCAAACCTTTGGATTTAGATGCTTTTGAAAAATTAATCTATGAGCAGGTAAAGGGAAAGAGCCTCT
>JAZSII010000115.1:0-5403 GCA_045533725.1 Acetatifactor sp.
TTTTTCGTCACCACTTATCTCTTCCAAAAGGGCATCCTTCCCCTGCTCCAAAGCCACACCGTTCAGATTCACATAAACCACATCCGATTCCGGCTCCAGGGTTTTCAAGTACGATACCTCTATATTGGACAGATAGCTTCCGCCCACATACAAAAGACCGGTTAAGGCAATCATAATAAACACGGTCAAGGCTTTTGTCAAATTGTGGCGGACAAAATACATTGCCTGAAAAGGTTTCATCCCACTGCCTCCTTTGAAGAAATCTCACCATCCCATATTTCAATCACACGATCTGCGCCTTCTAAGATAGAATGGTCGTGGGTAATGACAATTACCAAATGCTCCTTTGCATATTCTTTCAAGTAGTGCATCACCCGGAATGCATTCTCATGATCAAGAGACGCAGTAGGCTCATCTGCAAACAATACCTTAGGCTCATTAATCAGTGCCCTGGCAATAGCACAGCGCTGACGTTGACCACCGGACAATTGTTTCGGCTTTTTCTTACTTTCCGTAGGCTTAATACGAAGCTGCTGCAAAAGCTCCTCAGCTCTTTTCTTAGTTTCGGTCGTACTCTCCTTAGCTGCCACCATTACATTGTCCAAAGCACTCATATATCCTACCAGGAAATGATGCTGGAACACAAAACCAAATTGTTCCCTGCGAAGTCTTTCCAACTCCTTGCCGGTAAGCTCTTTATAATTCTTGCCATTGTAAACAATCTTACCGTCCGTAGCCTTCTTTAGGGTGGAAAGACAATACATAAGTGAAGACTTCCCGCTACCGGAAGGTCCGATGATTCCAATCAGCCCTGTATCCGGCAAAGTAAGACTTACATCATTTACCGCACACACCTTTTCTTCTTTGTCCATATCATATATCAAATTTAAATGACTTACTTCAAACATCTTATTCCTCCTCCATAGCATCAATGGTTTTGACCTTCTGCATAGCAATCACTACCGGTATCTGCAAAACTCCTACAAGCAATGTTCCGATTCCCATAATCTGCAGAAGTACACTTGGCAAAAGGTATTCAAAAAGCATTCCCTTAGAACGCATGATAGCACCTACCGACACACAAAGAATGACTGTAATCACTCCCGCCAACGCTACACTGATTCCCAGGCAAATTCCAAACTCCCTGAAAGCCAAGGAATAAACTTCCTTTTGAGAATATCCCAACGAACGATACAAACACCATTCACTGTAACGGTCCTGCACATGCAATCGATATACAAAGAACACCGTAAGTCCCAGAATGAAAGCAATAGAATATGTCATTACTTTTAAGGGCGTCTGTATTTGATTATTGGTTTCCTCCACGTCCTTCACCATATTCACCCTATCCGATATGATTTGTACCGTGCTCTGACTATTAATATCTGCTTCCACACCAAACCTTGTAAAATATTCTTTCATGTCCGGAATAGTTCCTGCATCCAAAAGATACAGAACCCGGTCCGGATACTCACTATTTTCATAATCGATTCCTGCAGCAATATAAGTATCATACTCCACAATACCGACTAAAGTTGTTTCCTCATCAAACAACTTCTCTCCAACCCTAAAACCTCGATTCTTAGCCATATTGGCATCCATAAGTAACTCTCCCGGCTTTTGTGGCAGTCTGCCTTCTATGACATTTAACTGTAAGTAATCCACTAGAATATCCAATTCCTCTTTTGTTAACATAGGGGCATTAAAAACAGTTCCGCCGGCAAAAGAATTCACCCTAACTTGGTAATTGTTACAAATAAACACATGGTCCGCTGTACCTTCCGCCTCCAGTTTTTCTTCTAATACAGCCGTCCCTTTATTGATTTCCGCCACCTTCTCTTCATAGCTTGCTTCTCTTTCCGGATCCCACAAGGACATATCCATTCCTAAATCCATGGCATCATTTAATTTCTCCAACCCGTTCAGATAACCGATTTGCATTCGCTCCGCACCTTTTACCGCAACTGCCTCATACATATAGACGGACGGATGTAAAAAGAATTGCACCCCGTACAGCAGGACAAAGTACAGCCCAAAACTAAGTATCAATATGGCTGCCCGTTTTTTATTATTTTTCAGATAAAACCATGCACTCAATCGTTGCATCTTTTACGTCTCCTCTCTTTTCCTTTGTCCTCAGTCTAGCAAATCCCTCTTCGCAAAAACAGTGGCAAAAGTCATAAAAAAGTCACAAAGGAATTTCTTCCCCTGTGACTTCGGTCATGTTTACGTATCTATCCCGCCAATTACTCAGCACCCCTAAACCGTTATCAATTCTTTCAAAAATAAGACCAGTGCGGTGCGGTCATGAATATCGAACTTATCATAAATAGACATCATGTAGTTCTTCACCGTTCCTTCCGCCAAAAACAGTTGCTTTGCCAGGTCTGTATTGCTGTAGCCCTTGGTGAGGAGGCCACATATTTCCAATTCTCTGGCAGTTAAATCCTTGGGCAATTTCACCCCGGAAGACTTCCCTCCATCTCCGTCAGCTACCATCTGTTCAGAAGTATTTGCCCGATTTTCCGTGGCATCCTTCTTCTCATTACCCTGCCCTGTCATCATCCGGCTCAACGCCTCCAGCACCTTTCCCGCCAACACACTTTGACCTGCCAGTAACTGATGTATAGCCTTGATAATGGTATCGCCCGCGCTATCCTTCAAAAGATACCCGTCTGCTCCCCCGGCCAATGCTTCCATAATATAATGATTGTCATAAAAGGTGGTCAGCACCAAGAGCTTCATGTCGGGATATTTTTCTTTTAGCTTGGGTATCAACTCAATACCGCCCATGCCCTTCATATTCAAATCCACCAATGCGATATCCGCAGTTACCTGCTCTAACTTATCCAGTGCCTCTTTGCCATCCTTAGCAATGCCTACTACTTCCATCTGCCCTTTCACGGTCAGTATGATTTCCATACTTTCAGTCAGAAGTTCCTCATCATCTATCAAAAATACCCGAATGCCCATTACTGCTCTCCTTTTTCTTCTGCTACGGCAACCAAGGGAAGTTCCACTTGTACCTGAAAACCATCCTCACCATTCGTCTTGAATGTGCCTGCATGAATCTGTACATAATCTTTCATTTTGCGTAGTCCATAACCGTTTTCCAAACGCTTCTTTTGCTCTGCATCCGACAGTCCCTCAAAACCCTTTCCATTGTCCGAAACCACAAGCCTTATATGCGCAGTATCATAAGTCAAATGCACAAAGAATTGTGTGGCACCACCATGGCGGATACCATTGTTCAAACACTCCGTCAGCACCGAATGTAAAAACTCACAGGTGCGCTTTTCCACTCGTAGTTCCTTGTCGTGCACTTCCGCAAAATTATGTACAATCTTAATCTCCGTATCTGTAGAAAATTTATCCGCTTCCGTAGCCAGCAAACTACAGAAATCCTGCAAACTGATATCCTCCGTCTCCGCATCCAGTACCCGGACGGCCCGTCGGATTTCCTCCAAAGCCAAATGCATCCTTTCCGAAGTGGCAGAAAGCTTTCCCTCCGCTCTATCAGGATCTGCTTCTTTTAACACCTCATAGGCCTGCAGGGACACTAGTGCCGAAGTGATGGTATGTCCCACCACATTATGTATATTTCGCGCAATATTCTCTCTTTCCTCCAGTCTGGCATTTCGCTCTGCCACCTGAGAACGCAGGGAAATCTCACGATTCAAATTTTTCACCTTTTGCTCATTTAAGGCAGTGCTTTCCATCTGATGATACAGTTGGGAATTTTTATACTGCATACTGCGCACACTCAAATCCACTACTGCAAACAACACTGACAATATCACCACCAAGAGCATCTGGGATAATTCCTCCCCTTGTCCTCGTGTTCCATACAGCTTGCAAAACAACGCACTTCCTATAGGAAGTATGACCTGCAGACTTAACAGTCCGTAATGCATCCGCCCCGGCTCATACTTTGGATAAAAAGCAAAGAACAACGCAATTGCCAAAATCGGCGTTGGGTACAGCACCAATAAGCCCACTGTTGCCAGGAGCTTTCCAATTACACAAAATACGTTCAGTTTCCTTTCTTCTCGAATTACCACGTGATAGCATTGGATCATTAACCAAACACCTATTAACAGCATGGCAAGGGATTCCTTATAAATCCAATTATTCATCTCTGCCTCCGGACGCTTCAAACACAGTGCTTATAATACTATATAAACAATAATCACCTACTCTCAGTATATCCCAAAGAGAAACAGAACTCAATCCCTTTGTATATATGTTTTCTTTCATGTTGCTTACAATCATCCCTACCGCCCGCCGAGGGCTGGGCTCTCATTTCTTCCTCCCGGACCCCCGACAACTCTGCTTCTGTCACTCGTCGAAGTTTATGCTCCTATTTCTTCCTCTCGGGACCTCCAACGATTCTTTTTCTGTCTCCCCATCGGAGTCTATGCAGCAAAAATCTTGCTCCGAGTCCCCTGGCTCTTGCTCAGTATATCCCATAAAATGCACTTCACAAACGCAAGCGCGCTATACCTAGACAAAAAAGAAATAATTGTAGAATATTTGCAAGCAAGCTATTGAATATTTCGAATATATGGTGGGTATGAAATGAGACGAAAAATATTAACATTATTGACTGTATTTAGTATGTGTTGTCCGGTTGCATGTGGTAGGGAAAAATCAAATGATGCAAATGCAGATAATAGCCAGGAATCCAACAACCAAGTCGAAGCCACTCCCGACCCATATCCCGGTATTGATATGAACTCTGAGTTGAGTGGAAAAGAGTGGCTCAAAACATTTGATAATGTTATTAATGAGCCTAAAATAGTTGTGTATAATGACCAAACAGGAAGAAAGCAAATTATTGAACCCAATGATAAAGTATTGATTAATCATGAATCTGATATTTTAGCAATACATATGCCTGATGGATATGCTATGACAGGATATGGCGATTTGATTCTTAAAGATTCAGCTTTAGGAGATAGTTACAAAATTTTATATCTGGATTTTGATGAGATGATAAAGAATAAAACCTGGAATCCTCTTCTAATGATAAGTTATAAAGACGAAGAATTTTCAATTGAATTTAAAATCCAAACACAAGAATAACTAAATATGTTTCCAAAGAGGTTGCTAAATTTCAGTAGCCTCTTTTCTTTCACTTAACTAATGTTTTCACATAATTACCGGTGCCGTAAATAGGAGCACCGGCGACGAAATTCATTCCTTCACTACTGCTATCACTTGCCGAAAGTCTACGCACTTAATTTAGCGGTGCACTTCCCCCCAAATCAACCATTGCGTCCGCTACTAAAACCACGCCCCACAATTCTCAGCGGTGCATTTCCGCTAAATCGACCATTGCGTCCGCTACTAAAACCACGCCCCACAATTCTCAGCGGTGCATTTCCGCTAAATCGACCAATG
>JAZSII010000097.1:0-2164 GCA_045533725.1 Acetatifactor sp.
CACAACTCCATGCCCCGCATAGCTTTGTGCTAGATTCCCCCACAAAAAACTCCTGTCATAACCATTACGGTTGGGACAGGAGTTTGATATTTTACTTATGATTGCTTACTATATATAGCAACTTGCCTCTCTGATTTATAGTTTTTTAGACATAAACAGCAGTAAATCATCATCATTACAACATGGCGCATACTGTTCAAGAGGTTTTCCTTGATACCAAACACCATTACCGTCCGGAATATATCCACGCTTGACATAAATCCTTTGAGCGGCTCCATATCCGGAATGAAGACCAACTGCTAAAAATACTGTGTCAGATACTTTTGCAGCATCTTGTTCAATAACATCAAGAAGTTTGTTGCCAATTCCTCTGTTTTGCATGTGGTTAAATACTGATAAATCAACGATTTCCGGATAACCTTTACCAATCCAAGGTCCTTCCGCAGGATTCAGCACAAGCGTACAATACCCGCATACCTCTCCTTCGCATACCGCAACAAATACCTTCCTTTTGTTTTCTTCTTGTTCTATATAGTAATTTTCATAAACTTCTATAGATGAATCCCAACCATATGACAAGTAAGTCTCTTGAAAGATTTTGCCATCACCAATTTCCATGCTTCGAATTAAAAGTTTTTTATCTTGATAGTATATCATAACCAATGTTCTCCTTCTATTTTCCTCCGTTTTTAATTTTTTCGGAGCCTGTAAACCAATTTATCTTCATACCAAGAAAACTCTTACGCTAAAAAATGGTCCGCTTTCTTTCGAAAACAGACCATACACAAATAAACCTTTTCAAAACAAAGGGCAATCCGTGAACTATAGTCTAATTTCGGTAACAAAAATAAAACCTTTACAGGCGCTGACTAACACATTTGTTTCCAAATCAGACTATCGAATCATTTCATCACCCTTCACATCAACCAATGTGCCTTTCAATTATTATCGATACTGTAGCATCAAGTAAGTGGTATGTCAAGGGCATCGCCATAAATATACTTAAATTCAATCTTATCGGAAGAATCCTTTGCTTGCCCTTCTAATTCTTCTTTTAATGAATTCTTGTTATCAATTATGAAATAGATGCATTTACATCCGTACTCTACTGCTGTGGGTATAAAGTATTCCGCTACCCAACGGGTATCTTCCGGAATGTTCTCAAATCCACTCCTGGTATCTGCTACATAATTACAGTTTTCATGTTGTCTGATTATGTCCAATGCATATTCTAACGGTTTCCTGTAATCTTGATTACAACAAAACTTTTTCCATTTTACCAAAACCACATTGTACTTTTCTTCATAACCAACTTCACAATATTCTGATATATACATTTTTTAATCCTTTCTGTCATGAACCTTAGAAGGTATTTTATCGTCTGTCCAACCCAAATACGAAAAATGACGGGCAGGGGTACAACCTGCCCTTTTCCTGTTACTGAGTAATTTGCAGACAGGTTAACTTCTCAGTCTCCTCTTCAATTACCTTCTTGTCAATGCGCTGGAAAAGTATCTCAATCTCCGGCAGTTGGTAGCCTGCCGGTACGGACTTATGATTCCAATCAGTGGTGAGGTTTAGCCAGTTACACACTTTCTCCGAAGAGAACGGAAGGAACGGTGCGAGGAGTACAGCGATGTTTGCGATTATTTGTACGCAGTTATACAAGGTGTTTTGGCAGGCAACTTCGTCCGTGTCGCGGGTAATCCAAGGCTGTTCGGTATCAAAGTATTTGTTTGCGCTGCGGATGAAGTCGAAGATTCCGTTTAGGGCGTCCTTGAAAGCAGCTTTTTCGATGAGAGCGCCGGTAGTTGTGAAGAGTTCGGTTATCTGTTGGGTGAGTTCAGGGTTAGGTGTGCCGATGGGTACAATGCCGTTCCAATACTTATGGATAAAGCTTAGGGAACGGTTGATGAAGTTGCCGTAAGCACCGAGAAGTTCACCGTTGTGGCTGTTGATATATTCGCGCCAGGAAAAGTCGGCGTCTTTTTTCTCCGGACCGTTTGCAAGGAAGAAGTAACGAAGGGAGTCCGGCTCGTAGCGGTCAAGGATATCTTTCACCCAGATAGCGTAGTTCTTGCTGGTGGATATCTTGTTGCCTTCGAGTGTCAGGTATTCACTGGAGACAATCTGATCCGGCAGATGCCAAGCGAAGTCCGAGGCA
>JAZSII010000271.1:0-26654 GCA_045533725.1 Acetatifactor sp.
CTATCTTATGAATGACCTCTTTTTTCTGCTTCCATGGATTCTTACCCAGCAGTTCAATTTCTCCTGCTGTGGGACGCACAATAGAACAAATCATGTTCATGGTAGTACTCTTGCCCGCACCGTTGGGTCCCAGTAATCCAAAAATCTCTCCTTTGCGAATTTCGATATTCAGGTTATCAACAACTGCCTTATTGTTGTATTTCTTCGTCAAATCTGTTGTCTTCAAAATTATTTCTTCCATTTCCTTCTCCTTCATTTGCTGTTCTTTACTACACTGACATCTTATCAATTTCCCCAAAGTAGCGGTAGTGAAAAAAGATATATTTTGCACATGACTTTTGTCATGTTTTAAATGAAAAAGCGGATTACTAAATTCATAGCAATCCGCTTTTTCATTACAACTCCTCGAACATCTTTTCCTTAAGCGCCAGCAAATACTTCACTCCCTCTGCCACGTCCACGGCTTCTTTCACAGACTTATCTCTGGTGGTGATTTCCAATTTGCCTTCCTGCAGATTTCTTGGGCTTACTACTACGCGAATGGGCACTCCCAAAAGGTCTGCGTCTGCAAACATTTGTCCCGGACGTACCCCGTCTCTGTCATCATAGATGACTTCTACGCCTTGTTTCTGAAGCTCTGCATACAAATCATCCGCAACCTGCTTTGCTTGAGCATCATCAGGACGCAGGCAGCACAAATGCACTTCCCAAGGAGCGATGCTGATTGGCCAGATAGGACCGTATTCATCATGCTTTGCCTCACAAACTGATGCTGCCAGACGACCCACACCGATACCGTAACAACCCATAATAGGATAATGCGTCTCGCCCTCTTTATCCACATACTGCATGTTCATGCTTTCTGTGTACTTAGTACCCAGCTGGAAGATGTTACCCACTTCAATACCACGCTTAATGGTTAATGCAGGCTTACCGCAGCAAGGACAAATGCCGCCTTCTTTTACCTTAGCAATATCTACGTAGGTTACATCACCCAATTCTCTCTCCAGATTCAAACCGGTGTAGTGATAGCCTTCCTTATTGGCACCTGCCACCAGATTCGCCTTGCCCTTCAAAGAAGCATCCACAAAATAAGTTACCTGGCCGTCGAGTCCGAAGGGACCGATATATCCTGCAACCAAGGGCGCATCCTCCGTAATCAACGCCGGATGAATATCCTCACCTACTAAATTACGAAGCTTGGTTTCATTAACCTCCACATCTCCTCTCACAAAAGCAACCACATAAGTGTCATCCATGTTTCTCTGATATACTACGGCCTTGCAGGAGTTTTCCACATCGCTCTTTAAGAAGGTACAAACCTCCTCGATAGTTTTGCAATCCGGGGTCTCTACACATTCCAAGTCTGCCATGGCAACAGCACCCATATCGGCGTTTCCGGAACAGTCTGCATCGCACGCTCCCGAAGCATTTGTAGCGTTTTCACCGGTACCCCAAACACACTCCGCAGCTTCCATGTTTGCACGGTAATCACATGCACCGCAAAGCACAATAGAGTCCTCGCCCACTTCCGTAAGCAACATATATTCATGGGAAATACTGCCGCCCATCATACCGGAATCGGAAGCCACCGTTACTACCTCAGGCACTCCTGCACGGGCAAAAATCCTATTATACGCATCATAACACTTCTCGTAATACTGCTCCAAATCCTCCTGGGAAGTATGGAAGGAATACGCATCCTTCATGGTAAATTCACGCACACGAATCATGCCGGCTCTGGGTCTTGCCTCATCCCTGAACTTTCTCTGGATCTGATAAATCATAAAAGGGTACTGCTGATAGGACTGACCGTATTCACGCACCAAATGCACCGCCGCCTCCTCATGAGTCATGCCAAGCACCATCTTAGACTTTCCACGATCCTGAAAACGCACCAATTCACTACCGATTTTGTCGTAACGACCGGACTCCTGCCAAAGTTCTGCCGGCATTACTACAGGAAATAATACTTCCTGACCGTCAATAGCATCCATCTCTTCACGAATAATATTTTCAATCTTTGCCGTTACTCTCCGAAGCACCGGAAACTCTGAGAAAATACCATTTCCCACATTCTTCATATAACCGCCGCGCACCATTAACGCATGACTGTCAATGACACAGTCCGCCGGTCTTTCCTTAAATCTCTGTCCTACCAAATTCTTCAGTTTCATACTTTTCATCCTTTCTTACAAATAAAAAATCCCAAGCATAATATTCCCATTATGCTTAGGACGAATCTACTCCGCGGTACCACCTAAATTCAGATATTCTCTGCACTCATTGCAAGCCAACACTCACACGCCTTTGATAACGGAGACTTCCGTCAGGAGTTTCCGGAGTATTCCGGCTTTCTCTCCTGCTGCTCATAGACTGGTTCAACATGTCAATATCCAAAGTCTCGCACCCACCGACTTCTCTCTGAAGGTTTCACACATCTACTATTTCTAATCATCGCATTTGCCTTAGTCTAGCACAGGTTCCGACATTTGTCCAGTATTAAATCCCGGACATCTGTACTTTAAATTAATCCCGGACATGTGTGCTTTATCCAAACAGTACCCATTCGTTACCCCAACTTCACCTTCATATCCTCAAAAATCCCTACCGGAATCTCTTCTTTAAAAGAATACTCCCGCACAACTTCTTCCCCTTCAAAACAATACACCTTAACTTGCTGCCTCTCGGCATCCACTATCCAATATTCCCGCACGCACCCCTTCCGGTAATGCCTCGATATCTGCTGTTGTAAACACATTTTTCGAAAACGGCATAATTACAGCTCCTCTTCTGATTAATTGCCCGAATGTGCGAAATGCACTCTACATGGATTACTCTTGATAAACAGAACTGTACCATAAGTTTATTTATATGTTAATAGAATATTTTATATTTTACTTTGCCGTATTTTTTCTCACTATAACGTAAAAAAACCATCGGCTCGCCGATAGTTTTTTCTTCAAACACTTCATTATAAAGCTTATCATATTTTTAAATTAAAGTCTAGTATTTCTTTTATTTTTCGATATAATCATAAATACAGTGTCGCGCGGACAAAACTATTGACAGTACTGTCACATTCAAAGGAAGGAGTTACTCATGCAACAGGATTGGCAAGAAGAACAACTGCATTTTGCACATTGTCAGGATATTATTCAACAAAACATCCGCCAATATGAAACGGAATATGAAGCCCGTCACACCCAAGCCCAGGAATTGTACAAAGCAATTAACAGCGGTGATGTGGAACTTTATAACCAATTAATGACCGCTACCAGCTTGGAAGAGCACGCAGCACAGTCTTTACGTAAAAATACTGCCGCTATGCAAAAACCTTACTTCGGCAGAATCGATTATACGGACAAGGCCTTGGAGCAGGAAGAACAAATCTATATTGGCAAAAACGGTATTTTTGAAAATCGCACTGAGGTACTCATTGCAGACTGGCGCGCCCCCATCTCCGGCGTTTATTATGAGAACGAATTGGGCGAGGGCACTTACGGGTTAGCGGATGACAAACCCATTCCTATTGATTTACATTTAAAGCGCACCTATGATGTGAGCGACGGTGTCCTAAAAGGTTATTATGACAGCGATGTGGCTTCCAACGACGAACTGCTGGTACAATACCTTTCCAAAAACAAGGATGTCGTACTGGGTGAAATTATCGCTACCATCCAAAAGGAGCAAAACGAAATTATCCGAAAAACTCCCTTTGCAAATATCATTGTACAAGGTGTGGCAGGAAGCGGCAAAACCACTGTGGCTATGCATCGCATCTCATATTTGCTTTACAACTACAAGCACCGTTTTGAATCCAATGAATACTGTATCGTAGGAAGCAATGACATGTTGCTCAACTATATCACAAGCGGTCTTCCTGAACTGGATGTTCCCAATATTAAACATCTCCGTATGGACCAGCTATTTACCCGCTTGTGCGAAAAGGATTGGAAAAAGAACAACAAGGTGGTGGAGCCGGACGAAACTGCCCCCGTGCGCTGTACGCAAACCTTTATGCAGGAATTGGAATTGTACCTCATGGGAAAACGCGAAGAATATGTAGACGTATCCACTTTAACAGACCCGCAGTTAGGTGTCATTCTCCCCGAATCCGGTAACAGCACACTATTCCGCGAAACCCCTACCGCCAGCGTCAATACTCTGTTAGGTATGATGGATGACCGGGCCAAAACCCGTATTCAGTTCTTAATGAGCGGTATGGACCGAGATTTAATCGCCGCCAAGCTTCGCCAATATGCAAAACATTACAAAAACAAGCGTCCCAAGACTTCCATCTATGACTTTTATGCGGACTTCCTGAACCACTGGAGCCTGACACACTCTGCTCCCGGTATGAGTGCCCATATAGCCCGCTTATCTGCAAAAGAATACGACCTGTATGATATTGCAGCCCTTGCGCTGATTCATTACCGCATTACCCAAAAGGAACCCAATCAGGAATTCGGTCTGTTGTTCTTAGACGAAGCGCAGGACTTTGGTTTAGGTGCCTACTATGTGCTGAAAAAGCTCCTTCCCGCCACCTACTTTACCATCATGGGAGACGTATCTCAGAATATTAACTACTACACCGGCTTAAACGACTGGTATGATTTGCAAAAGCTCTTTTTAACCGAAGAACGTGACTGCTTCATGCTCTTGCAAAAAAGCTACCGAAATACCATTGAGATTTCCGAATACGCAGGCAAAATTTTGGAAAAAGCTTCCTTCGGCAAGTACAAAATCACACCGGTGATACGCCATGGCATACCGGTCAGCGAAAAAGAATTTTGGAGCGATGTGGAAATGGCAGAGCATGCTGCCACTCTCATTGAAGACATGCGCAGTAAAGGATATACCACTACCGCCATTATATGTAACAACGATACTGAAGCTGCCAAAGCACGCAGGCTTTTAGAAAACTACACTCCCCTTACCGACGGAGAAAGCGAAAACTTCTCCAAGGGTACCATGGTCCTTCCCATCCGTCAGGTAAAGGGCTTGGAATTCGACACCGTCATCCTTTGGAATCCCGACATGAAGCATGGTTTAGAGAAGCCCGAAACAGCCAAGCTTTTGTATGTAGCATGCACCCGTGCACTTCATGAGCTTCACATACTGAATGCTTAGCAGGGAAACAAAAAGAACCATTCTACAGATTTTTTCTGTGGAATGGTTCCGTATATTTAACAAATAATATCCTCATATTTCATTCGGACCAAACTGTACTCCAATATTACTTCACGACCCTCGCCACCCTTTATTAAATGGTGCAATTCCTCTACGGCCATTTCGGAAATGTGCTGGAAATCCTGTCTTACCGTATTCATTTGCTTGCCGGCATATCCCATCAGAGTAATCCCGTCAAAACCGCATACAGGGCGGAAAATATCCATATCAATCAAGGCTCTCATGGCACCGATAGCCATTAAGTCCGATGCACAGACTATCATGTCTACCTTTTCTCCGTAAAGCATAGTAATTTCTCTTGCTTTCTTTTCTGAAAAATCTCCATCCTTTATGGTAATTTTCAAACCGTGATCCTGCGTAAACTGTTTGATTCCCTTGATTCGTTCCTCCGTCACATAACTGTTTTTCTTTCCTGCAATGTAGAGAATCTTTTTGTACGGTGTAGGATCCAAATCCATAGTTTTCTTGGCCACCTCATACTGCGCCTTCGCCTGATTTATCCAGACACAGGATGTATTCGCATTTACCAAAGGAGCATCTACCAGGACCATTTTAAATATTTGCTTCTCAATCAACTTGAGCAGAACATTTTTATTCTTTACCGTTCCGAATACCACAATGCCGTCCACTCTTTGAGAGCGGAAGAAATTAATTACTTCATCCAAACTCTTCCCTGCCAACATAGAAAAGAATACCGTTACTACCTCCAGTCCCATGGACTTTGCCTGATGCAACGCTCCCACCAAATATTGCATACTGATTTCATCTATCGCCTGCGTATGCAGCTTCAGATGTATCACAATTGCAATTCGTCCGCTTTTCTTTGAAGAAAGTGCTGATGCCACTGCATTGGGCACATAACCCAGCTCCTCTATCGCTGCATTAACCTTCTTTATGGTCACATCACTGATATTCGGATAATTATTTATAACTTTTGACACGGTAGATATTGCAACACCTGCATGTTTTGCCACATCTTTAATGGATGCCATCTCGTTCTCCTATCATAAATGAATCTGCAAACTATGGTACTTTTATACTATAACATATCTGTTTACTAATTGCAAATTATTATATTTCTCCTCTTATCTTCTCAAAAGCACCTAATACATTTAACGCTCCGTATCCCCATTCCCTATTGGGATAATCCAAGCCCGGCATGCGTTTTGCGCCCTTAATAAAGTAGTTTTTTACCTCTTCTGTTTCTGCCAAGGGACTGTTTCCTTCCACCACTGCCCACTGCATAAACTGTGCCGCTCCCCCCGCCGATATGGCCGCAGCCAAACTGCTCCCTGTCCGATTTCCATACAGTGTAGGAACATTTACCCCGGGTGCCGCAAAATCAGGTCGTATACTTCCGGTTCTCGCAAAGCCTCTTCCGGATTCCAAGTAAAAGCTGTCATTTACATGGTTATAATTGCTTACGGTAATTACATTTTCTGTCATCCCCGGCTCTGTAATAGTAGTGTCCGGTGACGCCTCCAAAAAATACGTGCTACTCCTTAAAAATTGCGTAATGGGAAGCCACATATGAAAGGTTCCGTTATACACTTCCCCCACGGTTGTAACGCGAAATGTCCAAATCCCCGGCGTGGGCACGGACAACCGAAACAGAATAAACTGTTCTCCCGACCCCGGCTCCACCAAAACGCTTTGTACTGTCATAACAGTTCTTTCAAACACAAACTCATATGTATTTCTTTGCTCCACACCCAATCTGATAGGAGGAACCGTTTCTCCTCCCGGAGTCCGCACACTGATATTAAATACATCCGCCGCATTTCCCCAAAATTCCAACATAAAACCGGCTTCGTTTTCTCCCACACGTACTTCCACGTCCCGATATTCCACAGCATCTTCTCCTTGCGGAAACGTCCATGTAAAATGATGCCCTGCACTTCCTTCATTTCCTCCGCAAACCACCATAACCCTGCTTCGAAGTCCTGCCACTCTGTTTAGGTATCTTCCCAAAATCGAATTACCCGCATGATCTCCCATATTAGTGCCAATTCCCAGGCAAAAAATAACCGGGCGTTTAAACTCGATTGCGAATCGGTTGACATAACTTATTCCAAGCATAATATCAGACTCCTCATACGCAGGTATCCCCTCTGGCAAAAAATAGTACTCACGCAAATATGTTTTACACTCTTTAAGCTTAACAATTACAATATCCGCTTCCGGTGCAGCTCCAATATATGTACTGCCTCCATTCACTACGCTCCCGGCAGCAAGTCCTGCCATAACCGTACCATGCCGCAACGGGTCATTCGTTTTTACTGTTTCCTGTGGATTTTCTGCCGCAAGTGCACGATTAATGTCTTCCCTTGTATATTCCGTTCCAAATAACAGCCCCTCCGGTGGGGGACCATCCTGTATTGTCTGGTCCCAAATCGCCAGTATTCGGCTTCCTCCGTACGCATCCACAAATGCCGCATTGGTATATTCAATCCCTGTATCTATGATTCCTACAATGGTACCTGCCCCCGTCAGATTCAAAGGCTGTCCCTGCAGCTGCCTGATTCCGCTATCCACTAAAGCAGAGGGATCAAATATGACATTTCTTCCCGCTCCCGGAATTGATGTTTCCATCAATCCATAAATTTTGGGCGTATATTGATATTGCAAAGTACTCCCCGGCAAATCCATAGTGAAACTCCTGTTTTGATATGCCGTGTAAAATCTGTCATCCAGTTTGATGTAACAGGCATCATCCCCTTCCCCAATCACCCTTTCTATGGGAAAATCAACCACTCCGTCCGCATAATCATCGGACAATATTTTTTCTTTACAATCCATTTGCAATTCCCTGTCCCCATCCAAATCCATAAGGGACAAAACAAAAAAAGTCACTACTATGTTATGCACACAGCAATGACTTTTACACCCTGCTTCTATTCTTTAATTTCCTTCAAATCATCCTGTTTCCCGGTTATCATATTACTTCGAATATCAACAATAGGACCACCGGTACCTTCAATATATTCTCTGGTAATGGTAACTCGTCCGATATTATCATCCTTAGGAATCTCATACATGATATCCAACATAAACTCTTCAATAATAGAGCGAAGTGCTCTGGCTCCCGTATCCTTTGCCATTGCCTTTTCTGCAATCGCTTCCAACGCTTCATCATTGAACTCCAATTTCACTTCATCCAACTCCAGCAATTTCTGATACTGCTTTAAGATTGCATTCTTTGGCTCCTTCAGAATCTTAACCATCATTTCCTTAGAAAGACCTTCCAAGGTGTAAATTACCGGTAAACGACCCAAAAATTCCGGAATCATTCCAAATTTACGCAAATCCTCCACCGTTACTTTAGCCAAAATATTTTTCTCCTTGTCAAAAGCATCCTTAAGCATGGAATTGAAACCGATGGATGCAGTCTTGGTCAGTCGTTCTTTGATAATATCTTCCAAGTCCGGGAAGGCACCACCACAGATAAACAGAATATTCTTGGTATTTACGGTTGCAAGAGGTACCATGGCATTCTTGCTGTTGGCTCCCACGGGAACTTCGATTTCAGAACCCTCCAGTAGCTTTAGCATACCCTGCTGCACACTTTCACCGCTTACATCTCTGGAATGGGCATTTTTCTTTTTGGCAATCTTGTCGATTTCATCAATAAAGATAATGCCTCTTTCCGCCTTTTCCACATCATTATCCGCAGCCGCCAAGAGTTTGGATACCACACTCTCAATATCATCACCGATATAGCCGGCCTCTGTCAGGGAAGTTGCATCCGCAATAGCAAGAGGCACGTCCAATAGCTTCGCCAAGGTCTTCACCAAATAGGTCTTACCGCTTCCGGTAGGTCCGATCATAAGCATATTAGACTTCTCGATTTCAATCTCATCCATGGTTCCGGTAGCCACACGCTTATAATGATTGTACACTGCTACGGAAATAACCTTTTTGGCATGCTCCTGTCCTACTACATACTCGTCCAGACTTGCCTTGATTTTGTGGGGTGCAGGAATATCCTTAATATTAAGTACCGGCTTTGCCTCTTCCGCTTTTTTCTTTTTTTTCAACTTCTGCTTATTGGGAATACCGCCGGTTCCCTGCAAATCAGCCATATTCACAAATCGAATATTCGGGAAACCGCCCTTCATAAACTGATCCATGTCCTGCTTAAAATGCGGGTCATTTAACATACCCTGATAATCAAACTGTCCCACAGCCTCCATGGTTTTGTGCATGCAGTCATCGCAGACACAAATATTATTGGGCAGCTTAAACATTTTTCCCGCTTTACTCTCCGGACGTCTGCACACAAAACAAACATCCTCATAATCATTATTATCCTCGTCTGATTCTGTATTTTTTTTGGACTCCTCTACTTTGTCGGAATCCACCCCCTCGATTAATATATCGTTCTCCTCATCAAAAAAATCAGTCATCCCAACCTCCATATTCAATATTGCTTTTACTTCTTATTCGGGTTCACTCCCAGAACAAGCGCTAATTCCACTTCTTCATAACTACCGTTCACAGCTCTCATAACCTTAACTGTAACTTCACTACCCGGTCCGTAATACTGCATGATTTTCAACAATTCATCGTAATTTGTAACTTTCTCCCCTTCAAAGTTAACAATAATATCTCCCTTTAACATACCAGCCTTCTCTGCAGGGGAACCTTCTTCCACTCCACGCACAAAGATACCCTGTGGGAAATCATACATATATGCCTGCTCATCCGTAATGGTCATCAGGGTAGTTCCCATATATCCCACTTCTTCCACCTTATAACGGGTTTCCTTATTCATCAAATCTCCGATAATAGGTTCTGCGGCAGTAATCGGAATCGCATATCCCATACCTTCCACATAACTTCCGCCAATTTTGCTGGAATTGATACCAACAACCTCGCCCTTATTATTCAAAAGCGCTCCGCCGGAATTACCCGGATTAATAGCTGCATCGGTCTGAATAAAAACTCCCGTACTGCCATCCTGCATTTTTACCTCACGATTCAATGCACTTACACAACCGGTGGTTACAGACTGTCCGTAACCCAACGCATTACCGATAGCAATAACAGATTCTCCCAATTTCAAAGCCTCGCTGTCACCCATTTTGGCAATCACAATGGCACTCTTGGTTTCCTCCGACAGTCTATCCAAAGGAATTGCAATGACTGCCAGGTCCATATCAGCATCAGTTCCCTTAATCTGTGCTTCTACTACACTTCCGTCGATAAAATTGACTTCCAGCTTGTTTGCACCGCTTACCACATGATGATTTGTGGCAATCAAAAGCTCCGAACCGTTTTCAGCAATAATAATACCGGAGCCACTGTATTGGTTCTCTTCCTGATAGGTCTGTCCCCAATAATTAACTTCTTCCACTGTTGTATTCAGAATAGAAACCATGGCCGGCATCATTGCCTCAACGATGGCAGAATAATCCTCCGTAGTAACCGTTACCTGTCCGGCTTCTGCCACCTTAATGGCTTCACTGCCGGAGGTACTGACAAACTCCGTATCAGGCTCCCTGTCCTTCTTCGGTTTTTCAGAATCCTCGTCCCTTCTTTCATAAACTTCTGCCTCAGGTGAAATTTCATCACGTATTTTTTCTACTGCAAATATGCCTAATCCGGCACACAAACCAAAGCACAACCCCAGGCAACCCGCAATCAAAATCTTTTTGAATATTCCGGAGCGTTTACGTTTCTTTTCCTTCACTTCTTTTACAGGCTCTTCCCACGCATATTTATTTGTGTCCTGCACCTCAGTTGAAGCAGCCTTTTCCAAATTATCTTCTTTATTCCAAATCTCGCTCATCTCATCCTCCTACAATTCCCTACGTATACATGTTACATATTGCATCTTACAAGCTCAGTATATTGGGTAATTGTGATAATTCTGTGATAAAAGAGTTAAACACTTATGAAATTTTACGAAGACGTTTCACAATATATGGCAAAATTCGTCTGGTAAGCTCTATCAGCAAAATCTCAAAAACACATACCAGTGTAATAATCAGAAGGCAATAAACAATATTATTTTGCAAGAATGCATTTATTCTGTTTGCAATCTTTGTACTAATATTCAAAACGTGAAAATCCAAATGTGTGACCATAATAAGCATAGAATTCACACCTAAGTATACCCCTGCTTTTGCTACGGGGAGATTCGGAAAACGAGCCAGCACACGGCAACAAAACAATACCCCTGCACTTCCCAAAATACATGCCGCAAAGAAATTACTTACTCTTCCCAGGCGCATATATCTTAAATCCACAAAATAATCTGCATTTGCTACAAGCTCTACCAACACCAAAAGAAGCACGCCCAGACAACCCTCTGCAAATACAGGCATCTTGCGCTCATTCCATAATGCCCCCATATAATATCCTATGCCTACAAGGCCCGCACAAAATATTCCACGTATCAATACAAAACAGAATTGACTTAGCAGTTCCCTGAAAAGAGAGCCTCCGTCTGTCATAAGGTTTGATTGCATATTCATTAGATAAACAGCGCCTGTCACAAGTACAATCAAACATACAATTGTAAGTAAGTGGCTACTCCATTTACGCACTAACACAAAAACCGCTTCTGCTATGAATAAGGTTGGAAAAAACCATAGCACGGATATTCCCTGCAAACAAACTGTCTGATAGAGTTTTTCAGAGAGATTGCTCCACTCCCCGGTATTCTTTATCAGAATCCTGCACAATTCTATAGCCATGTATGCCACACTAAAAATCACATAGGGCAATAACAAGTTACGCACTTTTCTTCCGATAAAGGATTTAATACTTCCCTGATAAGTCTTTGTATAACAAATCAGAATGCCCGAAATAATAAAAAAGAGCGGCATATGAAAGGATACGATATATTGTCTTATAGGCTCACTCACATAAGGTATATGGCCAATAATAACAAACAATATACCTACCCCTTTTGCAATATCCAGATAATCAATTCTATTACTTTTTGTCATATATCAAATCCTTATTTTTGACCACGTTCCGTTTCAGTCTTTCCATAACCCTTTGTAGCATCAATACTCTTTACTTCATTGCGTCTTTGGGCATTTGCCCAATATCCTTCATTGGAAGTACATTTCATAACCCATTTTTGCGGTAATTTCTTATACCTCTTTCCCAAAAAATAACCCATGTACTTACATCCGCTTTGCAATATAACGCCCGGTATTTTTCTTCGCATTCCCTTTTCTTTCAAATGTCGAATAGTAAGCTTCACACTGCGGATTCCCTCTCCTTCGGAAGGAACCTTTTCAAACACCTCCGGATGCTCCGCCTGGGATACTCCCAAATCAAAATTACGTTTAAATTGCTGCTTGCAGGTATAATTATGGGAATGTACTACCTCTGCTTGCGCAGCATAGGCTATTTTATATCCATCCTTCATGGCCTTTGCTGCATAAAGCATATCTTCATTAAAAATGGTGCATTTCTCAAAGCCGCCCACCTTCTCATAAATATCCCGCTTATATGCACAGCATACATTCGAACAAAAATATGTCTTAATCCCCAGTTCCTGAATATCTGCTATAGACTTCACTCTGGATTCCGCCGGATAATTAAACTCCCGCATAAACTTTTCCGCTTCGCTACAATCTTCTCTTGGTAATTGACGTGCGTAAGCAGCAGCTACATTTTGCTCTGCCAATGCCTCAACAAGTCTTTCAATCAAAAAAGCATCCTTGGGCATGGCATCCTGTGTCATCATCACAAAGATATCCGCATCAGACTTGCCGACACCCACTCTTCTGGTCATACCATGATCAAATTCCTTCTTAGAAATATGGTAAGTAACTATATTAGCATACTTTTCCAAGAACCGGTTCTCATAAACCAATTTATCATAGTATTTTTCTTCTGTATTCATAATAATAATTTTTTGTACCGGATACGATTGCTGCTCCAACAAGTCAATCATATCCAAAAAAGACTTATCCGGCATATAAGACGGTATTATTACATCCACTTTTACCATATTTGCTCTCCGAATGCTTCATAGCTTAAAAAGGGAGCTGTTCGCTCCCTTTTATTATATCATTACTCTGATATCGTGTTAAGATAAGGTGAAGTTTTTTGAACTACGGTAGAACTACATTCCTTCACTTCCTTGGTAGGTACATAATCTGTCTTTCCAAACAGGAATTCGTGTAA
This sequence comes from Acetatifactor sp., assembly GCA_045533725.1. GTDB lineage: Bacteria > Bacillota > Clostridia > Lachnospirales > Lachnospiraceae > Acetatifactor. The sequence goes on from JAZSII010000271.1 coordinate 13,345, forward strand.
CCAAATAACATTCTTTTCCAAATTCATGGGAATAACGCAATTTCCTTCTGCACCAATGTTTGCGGTAGTACGCAGTGTTTCGTTAGGGAATCCGCCCTCTTCCACAATTTTATAATTTCCGATATTCTTCAAAAGCTCTGTCATCTGACTCACATCAGCCAAATCAAACGTAGAATACACATTAGGAGCAACAGCCTTTACAGTATCCAATAGGGTGTTCAGGCTCGCACCCTGTGCCTTTTCCACCATGGCTTTGATTACTTCTCTCTGACGTTCTGCACGCTTAAAATCGCTGCCGGCTGTCTGTCTGATACGACAATATGCAGCTGCCTGCAAACCATTCAGTTGTTGCAAACCGGTTTCTGTGACTTTCACAAGTTCATAACCTGCCAAGCTGTCTACATCTCTTAAAATACTTGTCTGATAGTTATTAATATGACTCAATTCTGCACTATCAACATCAATCCAGACACCGCCCAGTGAATCAATACATTCCATCAGCGCAGGATATCCTACCGCTACAAAGTCCATAATATTCAGATCCAGATTCATATTCAACATGGAAATAGCCTGATTAGCACCACCATAGGAGTAGGCAGAATTACACTTCTTATATCTGTCGTTTCCAATGTTTAAATAGGTATCACGATATACAGAAACAAGCTTGATTTCACCGGTTTCTTTATGAATAGATGCTATGATAATACTGTCACTACGACTTCCTTTAAAGAGCTGATCCGGCTCTGTTGCATCCAGACCAAACAAAGCAATATTCCAATAATCTTCCAAATGCTCGTAATCACTTACAGATTCATTAATTCCGGCATCCGGCAAGTCTGTTCCTTCATTACCCGTACCGGCATTTCCTTCCTGGCTTCCTTCCTGTGTAGCAGGATCCTGTCCCTCGTTATCACCATTCGAAAATCCGGGATGTTTTTGCGAACCGCTTCCCTCATCCATATCTCTGGTAATCCACCACACCAAAAACAGCATTGCAATGATTACCACAATTTCTATTGCAAAAATAATAATTTTTGTTTTACTGGTAGTTTTCTTACCACTTGGTTTTCTGTTAGTATTTCGTGTATTGGCACGATTTGCATTTGTAGCCATTGTTATCTCTCCTTGTTACTGTCTAATATGCATTCTTATTTATAAACCCGGTCAAAAATGTCAATAAAATAATTTTTATATCAAAACCTAAGGTCCAATTTTCAATATAATATAAATCAAACTCTATTCGCTTATTAATAGAGGTATCTCCGCGATATCCGTTAATCTGCGCCCATCCGGTCAAACCGGGTCTCACCTGGTGCTTAATCATATATCGGGGAATCTCCTCTTTAAACTTCTCCACGAACTGCGGACGTTCCGGTCGGGGGCCTACCAGACTCATATCTCCCTTTAAAATATTGAATAACTGCGGTAGCTCGTCCAAGCTGGTGCGACGGATAAATTTCCCCACCTTTGTCACCCTGACATCATTCTTAACCGTCCAGCCCTTCTTCTCGTCCTCTTCGGTCTGTTGCACCATACTGCGGAATTTGTACATGGAAAATGTTTTTCCCTGCATACCCACACGTTCCTGTTTAAAAATAATGGGACCTTTGCTACTCAACTTGACAAGTAAGGCAATAATCAGCAGAATCGGTGAAAGCAAAATAATGCCACACAAAGACCCGATGATATCTACCACTCTTTTAATTACACTATTTCCCGTATTGGATAAAGGAACATATCGAATATTAATTACCGGCAAACCCATTAAATCTTCCGTATACGGTTTGCTGGGAATCAAACTATTGTAGTCCGGAATAAACTTGGTATGTACACCCGATTTTTCACAGATGTACACCATTTCCTCCAGCTTATCATAATCCTTTAAGGACAAAGCAATTGCAATTTCATCCAATTGATTTTCCTGCAACATGCGTGTCAGTGTATTCGTTTCTCCCAATACCTTTACACCCTTATAAAGGGTTCCTACCGGGACGGAATCGTCTAAAATACCGGTCACGGAATATCCCCATTGGGGATTCCATTGCAGTCTGTCAACGTAGCTTTCTGCCGCTCGCGAATACCCTACCACAAGCACATGTTTAAGATTATAACCCCTTTTGCGTATAGAACGCAAGACTTTCCTTAAAATTATACGCGAAAAAGTAGTGATTGAGATATTAATCACATAAAACATCGCCATCATTGTACGGGAGTAATGCATTTCCCGAACAAACAAATACAGTACAACAATGTAAATCGCCATACCCATTGTATTGGCTTGAATAATCGCACCTATTTCGCGTCGGCGCTTACCGGTTCTTTTGGGGCCGTATACATTACAAAAATAATATAATAACACATAGCCCGGAACCAAAAAGAAAAGCACAGAAAAATAATCCTTCATCGGCAACACGCCTACTCCGACTGCACCGTGATCAAGGACATAAAACTTCAGAACATATGACAATGCATAGGACAATACCGTTATGACTGCATCCATAAGGACATGCATTCTATTAAAAACCTTTTGGTTGTCTTTTATCATAAGCGCCACCTGTACTTTTACATCTCATCACATTTTACAATATTATTACAAAATTGACAACTTAATATTTTATAAAGATTTGGAACATTCCCAGAAAAAGCCTTCCCTGTATCTTCAGATAATTCCACAAATGTTTCCATCGAAACGCAACCTTATGTTTACGTCCTGACTCTGTGAAAATCCTGCAGGTTCCCTTCCAATATCCCTTCACATATAGCTTACCCATTTTTTTCAAGGTAAAAAAGGAGAGTTTTACCAAAAATCCAAGCAACAGAAACGGGAAATTAAACAACCACTGCAAAAAGGGCATATTCTTAGCTATCATATATGCATTGTTTGCTGAAGACAGCTTCGTTTTAAACTCATTATACCTGGAACCGCTGGTAGCACTGCCCGCATGAACTACCTTTGCTGCAGGCTCATACACATTGCGATAGCCATAAATACGTGCCCGGTATCCGATATCGATATCCTCAAGATAAGCAAAATGATTCTCATCAAAATATCCAATTTTACCAAAAACCTCTTTGCGGTATATGGCTGCACCGCCACAAGCGGCAAATATTTCTGCACGCTTTTCATATCGGACAGCGATTTTGCCTTTTCCTCTTGCATAAGCCCAGCCGAACATACTGTATCCGTCACCGGCATCATCTATAATGTTTTCATCCGTCATAGATAACATCATGGAGCTAACCGAAAAAATACGTTCGGACTCTTCAATAGTTTTCACCAGTGCTTCCACAAATCCGGGCTTTACCACAGTATCATTATTCAATAAGATTACATAGGGTGTATTGCTGTTTTGAATTCCAAGATTTACCGCATGGCAAAATCCCGTGTTTTCCTTCAATGCAATTACTCTTGCTTCTGTATATTCTTCCTGCAACACTTCCAAGCTTCCGTCCTCGGAACCATTGTCCACAACCAGCAGGTCAAAAGGAATCCCCTCCTGTTTGCGCAAAGAGTCCATACAGTCTCTGATATACTTTATTCCGTTATAATTCGGGATAACTACTGTTACCTTAGTTTCCTGCATGGCTCCTCCTTCTATGTCTGTTTACTCGTTAATCATCCACGCAGGGTCCCAAATCAATTTGTATCCTGCGTCCTTTAATACTTTACATACTTCCTGATTTCTCTTATTTATGTCGGTTTGTTCCAGACTCTCTCGAACTAATTTCTCACATGCAGGGTTGATACGCATGCAACGTACATCCAGCATTTCTGCCTCCTGTACCAACGCTGCCCGGTTCATATAACCGCTAAAGCCCATTCTCAAACCTTCATAAACAACCTTTCCCTGCCCGTCCATCAAGCCACCGGTGATCTTCTTTTTCCTCATCAGGCTTCCGCCTACCGCACCGATGTCCGGGCGTTGTGTAAAAATGTCCTCTTCATATATTACTTTATAAAAGCCAAGATGTTTCAAATGCTCAACCTTCACTTTCCAGCCCTGTTCTGAAGTATATGCCTCTACCGCTCTTTTTCCGGCTTCATAGGCGTAATTCTTACTTGCAGGATTCGCCGCAGTTGAGGAGATATGACAGCGCCAATGATAAAGCACCTTCGGTATATGACAAATCTGATCTTTCGGCTTCTCACATTCTCCGGCCACACGAAGTACCAAATCAAAATCCTGAGCACCATTATACTCGCCCCGCAGTTTTAACTTACGAAACAGCTCCGCCTTTACCGCTGTGAAATGACAAATATAATTATTGGTAAGCAACAACTCCCCGTCAAAATCCCTTTTGTAATGAGGTTCATAAAAACATTTCGCTTCTCCGTCGCATTTATCCTCATCCGAATAAAGCATCTGAAGTTCTATCCCCTTTTGGCGAGCCTGTGCCACGGCGTTTGCCATTTCGTACAAGGCATCTTTCGTCAACAGGTCATCATGGTCCAACAGCGCAACATAGTCACCGGTTGCATACTCCAAGCCCACATTGGTATTCTCTGCGATTCCGATATTTTGATGAAGCTTGTAATATTGAATCCTTTCATCTGCGCAGGAATCTGCCATATTCCGGGTATTTTCACTACACGCTTCCCTCTCCCCGGCATCCAGCAGAAGCAACTGATAAAAAGGATAGGTCTGATTTTGCACCGACTCCAGCAATTCCTTTAAATATTGCTCAGGAGTGTGATATACAGGTACCAAAATACTGAAAACCACCGGTTCTTTCCAGATTGTCTCTCTTTGTTTCCTCAAAATTTCCTCCGGCGGTTCCTCATAAGTATAGGAGTCTGTTTCGCTCTTTTGCAAACGTTCCGACATGGCATAAAAAGTATTTCTTATGCCATTCTTTTTTAGATAATATATAGTTTTTCGCAAATTATCCATGTTCAGCTTTCCCATGCAGACTCCTTTCCATATATTTTACAAGCCGCCCCTTGGGAGCGGCCTGTTGTCTCTTTATATATTCTGTGTATTAAATCAATGCCTTCAAATCTTCTGTTAACTTATCCAACTTCATCTGTGCATCTTCCAAATTTTCTCCTACTACACCCATATAGAATTTAATCTTAGGTTCTGTTCCGGAAGGTCTTGCACAGCACCAGCAGTTATTGGGAAGTTCAAAATACAGTACATTGGACTTAGGCAATCCGGTTGTTGTTTCGGCACCGGTTTCCATATCCACAATTTTGTCTTCCTGATAATCCCTGAACTTAAGGACTTTGTTCTCACCAATCAACTTAGGCGGATTCGCACGAAGCTTGTCCATAATTGCCGCTATCTGCTTAGAACCGTCAATGCCCTTCAATGTAATAGTATACTGTCCCTCTTTGAAATATCCGTAAGATTCATACATTTCAAGCATCATATCCCAAAGAGTAATATTGTTCTTCTTGCAGTAAGCCGCCACTTCACACAAACACATAACTGCTACAATAGCATCCTTATCTCTTGCATGGGTTCCGGCCAGACAACCATAGCTTTCTTCCAAACCAAAGACATAATTATTGGAATTTGCCTGCTCAAAGAATTTAATCTGCTCACCGATAAACTTAAATCCGGTTAATACTTCAATCAGTTTCACACCATACTTCTGTGTAATAGGGAATGTCATATTGGTGGTAACAATGGTAGTAACCATTGCAGGATTGGCAGGCATGGTACCTGTCTTGGTCTTTTCTCTCAAAAGATACTCTGCAATCAGCATACCCGACATATTTCCGGTAAATGCCACATACTCACCGGTTTTCGCATCCTTTGCATATACGCCCAAACGGTCAGCATCGGGATCCGTAGCCAAAATAATATCTGCATCCTTCTCCTTTGCCAGTCTCAACGCGTATGTAAATGCCTTAGGGTCTTCCGGATTAGGGTATTCCAATGTAGTAAACTTAGGATCCGGATTTTCCTGTTCGGGAACCACGTATACCTTCTTGAAACCAAGCTCCTTTAATACTCTTCTGACAGGTACATTACCGGTACCGCACAAAGGAGTGTATACAATGGAAATATCCTCCGCCACTTCCTTAATGATTTCCGGATGAATCACCTGCTTCTTTAACTCTACCATATATGCGTCATCAATTTCCGCACCGATTACCTGATAAAGACCTGCTTCCATGGCAGCTTCCTTATCCATGGTCTTTACGGTATGATAATCGGAAATAGCCTGCACTTCCGAAATGATTTCTTTATCTTTGGGGGCTGTTACCTGTGCACCATCCTCCCAATATACCTTGTATCCGTTGTATTCCGGGGGATTATGACTTGCAGTAACCACAATACCCGCTGTACAGCCTAAGGTACGAAGCGCAAACGAAAGCTCCGGTGTAGGTCTGAGTGCATCAAAAACATATGCCTTGATACCATTCGCTGCCAGACAAAGTGCTGCTTCATCCGCAAATTCAGGAGACATGAATCTGGAATCATATGCAATTGCTACACCCTTTGCTTCTGTGCCCTGCTTCAGAATATAATTTGCAAGACCCTGTGTAGCCTTTCTGACCGTATAAATATTAATACGATTTGTTCCTGCACCGATTACACCTCGAAGTCCTCCTGTACCGAACTCCAATTCCTTGTAAAAACGGTCTTCAATCTCTGCATCATTACCTGCAATGCTCCTAAGCTCAGCCTTAGTAGCCTCATCAAAATAACCATCTTCTAACCAAAATACATATTCTTCCATATAGCTCACGGTTTCAATCCTCCTATTCAGTACTTAACATTTATAGTATACCATATTGTTCTTAAAAATCACAGATGTTTTTGCCTATAACTCTACTGAAACAGTTCATCATAATCGTAATTCAGATAAAACTCCCATACCTCATCACAATACTCCTGATAATTCTCCTCAGTAAGCATATATTTTTCTTCCTTCATCCATCTTAAAATTTGTGAATTCACTTCTTCCCTATGATGGGCAACGTCCCGGTAATTATCCGCATTACAAATCACTTCATAGGCCGTATTAAACGAAAATACGTGAATATTCTCATACGGTAACAGCATCTCAATTACTTGTCGTTCCGCCAATAACCTTTTTTCCAGTTCGCCCAGACGATTCCAGTAATCCATACAGTAAATACTGTACGGAGAAATATAAATATAAAAATCAATCTGTGGATTCTCTTTTGCCAATGCAATGACATTCTGCTCTATATTAGCCTGCAAACGTTGTTGCTCTTCTTCCGTAAACGGAAGCATTTCTCCCACGACCTCCACGGATGCACGGTTATAATGTGACATTACCGCATCATATCCATAATCATAAACCGGATCCCAGTTTACATAACTATCAAAATCGAATTCTCCGTTACTTCCTGTTGCGGTTTCCAGCACATTCTGTATTGCCACCAACAAAATGGATTTATTAAACAGGTAATTGACATCATTTATTAACAGGTCATCATATAAGTAGGTGGGGTAATCCGTATAATCCAAATAATCCTTGTCGTCAAAAAAACGCATAGCATCCAGGCAACGCACCACCATTTTAATGTCCGGATTAGACTGTGTCGCCACAATCAGATTTTCATTTACTTCTCTAAAACTACCACCTGCATAAGGAACTTTGATAGCATTCACGTCAAACAATTCATTTAATTCAGATGGTTTAAAACACTCCGTCATGGAACTTCCCGTAATAATGGCATCATACGTAAAATGCTTTACAATACCGTTATTCTGATAACGTTCGCTTTCTAAGGAGTAATTAATTTCATCCAGGGGTTTGTGATAATGAAAATACGGATCCACAACAATCATAAAAACTGCTGATACCAAGAGGATCGATGTAAACATTATCGCAAAACCGATAAGCCACTTTGTGCTCTTACGCATTCCCTATTACTCCTTCCCTAAAAGTTGAAATATAAAAATTCACTGATTCCCGCAAACGAAAAAACACACCAGGTAAACAAAAAGCAGGTCAATAACAAATTCCATACAGTAGGCTTGAATGCTTTCATCTTTTCATATGCATTACGGCTTCCCAAAATTAAGAGGAATGAAACCAGAAAGAACCCCGTAATCATAAACTGCGGGTAGATTTGTTCTACTCTGAATACACTTAAAACCTTTCTTAATTCACCCAATCGGAACATTTCCACGAACACATAATCAAATGAAAAGTTCCATGAAAACAGTGCCTTAACCACCTTTACTGCCTGTGAAAAAGTTTCCGCTCTGAAAAAGATCCACATAATATTGACAAATGAAAATGTGATTATCCAATTCAACGCAGGATGCAACGCGTCAAAGAAGCGCTTAAACACTCTGGTAATAATCACAAAAATACCGTGACAAACTCCCCAGAAAATAAAATTCCAGCTTGCGCCATGCCAAAAGCCGCTGACCAAAAAAACAATAAAAATGTTTACATATGTTCTTACTCTGCCTTTACGGTTTCCCCCCAACGGGATATAAATATATTTCGTAAAAAATCTTGTTAATGTAATATGCCACCTGTCCCAAAACTCGGTAATGGTAAGTGCTTTATAAGGGGAATTAAAATTTATCGGCAAATCAATATTCATCATCTTCCCGATACCGATTGCCATGTCACAATAACCGCTGAAATCAAAATATATTTGAATTGTATATGACAACATAACAATCAGCGCAGTAACGGCACTCAAATTATCAATGGTCGTAAAGCCATATACCACTGCATCGCTGAAGGTATCTGCCAACAAAACCTTTTTGCCCAAGCCCAGGGTAAAGATAAATAAGCCCTGTGCAAAATTATCAGAATTAAATTTCTTTTTTTCCTCATCCATAAATTGTGGCACCAGCTCATCATGCGTCACAATCGGACCCGCAATCAATTGCGGGAAATAGGATACAAAACAGGCATAGTGAAGGAAATTATATTTGGGGACTTCGCCTCTATAAGCATCAACTACAAAAGAAATCTGCTGGAACGTGAAAAAACTGATTCCCAAGGGTAGCAAAATTCCCCATAATTCATATTCTCTTCCAAATATTACATTAATGTTTTCAATAAAGAAATCCATGTATTTAAAGTAGAGCAAAATACCCACATCAATAAATACACCCAAAAGCATAATCGGTTTTCGCGTTCTCCGTTCGGGACATTTCAACATCAGTAGGTAGATACCGTAATTAAGCAATATACTGCTTATAATAATCAGCAAATAACTGTAATTAAAATATCCGTAAAACCAAAATGACATTATCAGCAAAAAACCTTGTGCCAAGGTATACTTCCTAAAATGATTTAATGCAAAATACCCTATCAGACATAGCGGAAAAAACAATAATATAAACACATATGAATTAAATAACATTATTATCCCTGCCCTATTCTTTATTTTGTCTCAACGAAAAATCACTCTTATCCAACGTGAAATTAGGATTGTAATAAGGGTCGCCCTTCTCCAATACTTCCTTCCACTTATTTCTAAACTGTTCTGATTCTCTGTTGTAACGCTCTGCCTTTTCTCCTGTATCATCCAAGCCTCTGGAAACAGATTCATGGTGATACAATTGTGCAAAAGGAGTCCATACATTTAAGAGTCCCAGTTCCCGCAATTTCAGGCAGAAATCCACATCATTCAAGGATATGGCAAAGCTTTCCTCCAAGCCTCCCACTTTCTCAAACAAATCCTTTTTCACCATTAAACACGCCCCTGTTACCGCGGACATATTCTGTGCATAGCAAAGTCTTCCCATATAGCCCAGATTCTGGATGGGCATTTTGTAATGCCCATGTCCCGCCGTTCTGTGTGCTCCCAATGCTAAAATAACACCGGCATGCTGAATGGTTCTGTCAGCGTATAAAAGCTTTGCTCCAACTGCACCCACATCCTCACGCTGCGCATACATAAGCATTTCTTCCATCCAATTGGAGGTAATGACTTCCGTATCATTATTCAACAGCAGAATATAATCTCCGGTAGCATGTTTTACGCCCAAATTATTCACGGCAGAATAGTTGAACGCACCTTCATATTCAACCACCTTAATATTGGCATGCTCTTCCTGATATTTCTTATACAAATCCCAAATTTCCTGCGTAGTACTGTTATTCTCCACAATGATAATCTCGTAATTATCATAGGTTGACTTCTCTACAATAGAGTCTACACAGCGTTTTAAATCTTCTGCATGATCTTTGTTCGCTATTACGACAGAAATTTTCGGTGTTCCGAGCAAACGATAACGAATCCTGAAAATAGTAGGACAGGCCTTTGTACTGGAGATTTGAAAATCCGTAAATCCATGATTTTTCAAATGCTCTGCAATAGCTCCCTTTGCCGCCGTAACCGCATAAGGCTTTGCATCCACACTGGATGCCACACTGCCTGCGTGACTTCTCCAGTAATACAACAGCTTTGGAATATGAACCACATTTTTTGCCCTGTCCGTCAGACGCAGAATCATATCATGGTCCTGACTTCCGTCAAATTTGGTTCTGAACAACTCCGTTCCTTCCAACAATCCCTTGAAAAAAACACTGAAATGACAAATATAATTATTTGCGCGCAAATTGTCCGGTGCATAATCCGGCTTAAAGTGCATGGTAATAATTTTGTTGATATTGCCTTTTTTAAAGGTACCCTCATCACAATATAAGTAATCTGCACCCTGCTCATTGATAGCCTTCACATACTCAAAGAGCACTGTCGGATGCAAAATATCATCATGATCAAAAAGACCAATGAACTCTCCCGTAGCCATTTTGTAGCATTGATTCGTATTTCCTGCTATTCCTTCATTTTGGGCAAGTTTCTGATAGACAATTCTGCCATCGGAGCGCGCTTTATATTCTGCACAAATTTCTCCGACATAAGCATGCTCATCATCCGAACCATCTGCCAGACAAAGCTCCCAGTTATCATAAGTCTGATTCATGACGGAATCCAGCATCTCTGTCAAAAATTTCTTGGGTGTATTCCACAAAGGTACCAGAATACTGATTTTCACCATACGCTCAAACTTGGTATTTCTTTGTTCTTCTATCTCTTGCTGTGTAGGAAAGCTTTCCGTACCAAAGGTCTTAAGCACTTTCTTTTCCTTCCGCTTGGAGGCCACTTTTCTCGCAACGCCCTTAATGCTTCCGCAACTTGCCAAACGGTCTTTTTGCCTGCGCGTAAAATGAATGACATTTCTGGCCGGCTTACTTATCTTCCAAAAAGCGTTATTCTTTATATTGTCCAGCTTTGACTGTAAATCTTCGTTTTCCACCTCTAACAAAGACAATTTATCTGCCAGTTCTGCACACTTTTCTCTTTCTTTTTCATACAATTCCTGATAATTCATATTCATCCTCGTACGCCATATCTGTTTTTAGCGAAGCAAGCCCCTTAAAGAATGTCTGAACTTCTTTGTTGCCGTCATCAGCTCTGTAGCTGTGCTTTCACTAATCCGAACCACTTCCATCTTGGCTGTAAGCACGTTTTTCTCTGCAGCCTTCAACCGTTCAATATTGATATTAATATTAGGGTCACCTGTTGGAAATACAATATTCATTCCTTCCACGGTTTTTATCTTCTGACCATTTACAATAACTGCTTTTCTCTGCTCCAAGGGAATCCGTTCGCCGTTCCACCGCAATTCTCTGATCATGCATATACATGCACACATTGCAGGATCTATACGCAGCATTTTCACATTCTTGTCTACGGATATTTCCACTTCAACAGTTTGTGAATCCTTATAAGCATCGGGCAGAAAATAAGAATTATCCTCCGAATATCCCTGTCCGTAATCCTTATAAATCTGCACTCTGGAAACATTTATTTTGTCTACACTATGGCATGCCACTTCTTCCGGCTGAATTACGTCCTTTCCAAAAGATGCATACATTTCTGCCATGGACATAACTGCACCATTTACTTCCTGCTGGAACTGCGCCTCCTGCTTTTCAATATCATCTGCTTCTTCGGGACTGATTTCTAATTCCTGCATAAGCTTCATCTGCCTTAAGGATTTTCTCTTTTCATCCTCCTGCAAATAACTGCGAAGCGCCCGGTATGCCAATTGTTTTGCCGGAATATCCTTTTCATACGTCCATTCATAATCAATCAATGTCCATTTGTCGCCATCCGTCAAAATATTCGCAAAAATCAAGTCAAAGTCTGTCGCTCCGCAACCTTCTCCGTAGCTGATACGTTTAACATACTCTTTGTACTTGTCATAAAAAGTATCCAGATCACCTTGCTCCAAATAACTATCCATGATTTCCGCAAGAGTAATTCCTTTTATATATTCAAATTCGGCAAACAGCTCCTGCTTTGTTTCTTCCAAAGTACAGTGGTTCAGTTCAAGACTGCTGCCTTTATACCTTTCCTGCAAGAGTCTATATGCTTTTTCCATGTTACGCACATGCTCTTTTGCAGAATCCGCTGTCGGATACTTTCTGACGCACCAGTTGCCTGCTTCTTTGCGGATTTCCGTGCGAATCTGATACTTAGGTGCTCTGTCATTAGAGTATTTCACGTACTTAACCGGAAAATCCTTACCCAACACAACCAAAAAAGAATTGGAAAATACCGAAAATAAATCATCATCCACAATTCCGTCAAAAGCATCCTTCTCATCAAACAAAAGCATTCTATCCCTGTCAAAATTACGCAGATTGTTAAACAAATCGCCCTTCGCCGGCTGATATTCGTCTGAATAAAGAGTCGTGGGCAGCTTATAATCCGGATAAGGATAATAGAAATGATATTCTTCTACACCACATGCCTTAAATATCCTTTTCAGTCCGTTGCAGCTGAAGGTACGCACGCCTCCGCCCTGATTATAATTCTCAATACCTTCAAAAAGGATTCCCGAATGGTCTTCCCTGCATCCGGCAAAATATTTCAAACCGTATTTATTTTCAATAGCGATGATGATTCTGCCATCCACTTTCAAATGTTTCTGTAAAATCTTTAAAAAGTCTTCGTAAGGAGTCTTTCCGCCGATATATCCCTGTCCGTATTCAAACACTCCGATTAAGCAAATCATATCGAAGTCCTTGTCCAAATCAGGCTCCACATCCTTAAAGTTTCCTACATGAATGGTAACATTGTCACAATCCCTGTGTCTGGTGGCATTAATGGTACTGCGCTTCTTGGATAAATCCACGCAGGTTACATTACCGGCCTTTCGCGCCAAAGCACCCGTAATAGCACCACAACCGCTTCCCACTTCCAGCACCTTCATGTCCTTTGTCATGGGAATCCAGTCCACAATATTTTCCCTGAGATGGGACAAGTGATACAAAACAGCCCAGCTCTTGCGTTCTTCAATTACCTTTGCATATTCCTGCTCGGGATAATTTTGCACAAT
>JAZSII010000231.1:0-2127 GCA_045533725.1 Acetatifactor sp.
CTTCGTGAGATATGAGTAATCGATCTTAAATCCGTAGAGGTATCCTCTGCCGGGGCTTACCAAGATGTCCGCCACAGCATTTACAAACAGTAACCTTGATACCGTAGAGGACTTCAAGTATCTGTGGAGTTTCCATGTCCTTTAGTCTGGAAAGATACTGTTTGCAGCCAAGAAGGTTTCTGCATAACGTCAGGTGTTTAGCTTTGCTTCGGGTGCACAATAATCCGTAATGCCTGATTCTGACAAAGCGTTTCGGAGGTACATGCATAAGAAAACGGCGGATAAATTCGATACCGGAAATGGTACATTCTTTCCATTTTCCTTCTTCACGGTAATCTTTCACAGAGTAGGTTACTGAATCTTCATTCATGCGAATGATACGATGATTACTGATAGCAATTCTGTGGGTATATTTCCCCAGGTAATTTATAACGGACTGAGCACCGTTAAAGGTTTTCTTGCAATGAGGAACCCAGTCCTTGTCATAACAAAGGTTTAAGAGTTCTTTGAAAGCATAACGGTTACGATATTTTTCGCTGCTCCCATGAAATTGAAGCCTTTTCTCTTCATATAGGCTTTTGAGTTCGTCCATATATTTGCCACGAAACAGCTTTGACATTACCTTTACAGGAAGAAAGAATTCATCGCCCTTATCACGCCACTGATTTTTGGTAGTCAGACCGCCACCAAGGAGAATGACATGGATATGGGGATGATAATTCATTTCAGAACCCCAGGTATGTAACACACAGATATATCCGACTTTCGCACCGAGATGCTTTGTATCGGCAGTCAGTTCATTAATGGTTTCCGAAACACAATGATACATGGCATCATAGAGAAGCTGCTGGTTACTGTAGATTAGAGGATTCAGCTCCTGTGGAACTGTGAATACTACGTGAAAGTAAGGGGCTTCCAGAACATCTTCGCGACGCTTATCCATCCACTTTTCCTTTGGCAGAGCCTGACACATGGGACAGCATCTGTTACGGCAGGAATTGTAATGGATTTGCAGATGCCCACAGTCTTGACAAATGCTTACGTTAGCCCCATAAGCACCAGTCTTGCAGTTAATGATGGAGTTTGCAACCTTTGATTGCTCAGGTGAAGGAGTATATTTTTCAAGATACCTTGGATAAAAACGAAGGAAGATATCTTGGATGGTCGGCTTACCCATTGGATTCACCTGCGTTCTTGTCAAAAGGACTCTGAACACCTAACAATGCTTTGTTGCTTACATGAAGATAAATCTCCGTGGATTTAGGGGAACGGTGGCCTAATAATGTTTGTATGTATCGTATATCTACGCCATCCTCTAAAAGATGTGTTGCAAAGCTATGGCGTAAGCAATGGGAATGAATGTCTTTGGGAAGACCAGCTCTTTTTACCGATTTCCTTAACTCTAATCCTGTGGCAGAAGGGGTGAGATATTCACCGGTCCATTGGTTAGGAAAGAGGATTCCCTTAGGTCTGCCACACTTAAACCAATACTCAGTAAGTATATCAAGCGCTCTCTTGGATAAAAGAGCGTAGCGTGAAGTGTGTGTCTTGCTTTCGTGTATGTAGATTTGCATATTTGTTCTGGAGATATCATCATACTTTAAGCGAAGTACCTCCGAAATACGTAAGCCCGATGAATACATGATAGCGAAGATTGCTTTATATTTTAGATTAGGCGTGGCATCTAATAGTCTTTCTATTTCAGTGCGGGAAAGCACTTTTGGAACAGCATAATCATTAATGGCTCTGGGAACAAGGTTATCATCCCAAAGTTTTCCCAGAACACGCTTGTAGAAGAATACAAGTGCTCCATTTTTGTTGTTGAGGGTGGATGCTTTATCTCCTTTATTTTTGAGATACAAGAGGAAATCCCTTGCATCTTCACAAGTGAGATCGTCAGGATGTTTATTGATAAATTTCAGAAAATCTCTGACATTATTTTTGTAGGTGCGAATAGTGCCGGGCTTCAGATTTCTAAGCTTGCCTACATCTTCGATTTTATTAAGATAAGCTTCGTACATAAAATAACCTCCATGAAATAAAAGTAGTAATAACAGTAACGTAACCACCTATCATGGAGGAGCATTTGCAAAATAAAGCTGCTTGTGAAAGCAGCCTAAAGATGGT
>JAZSII010000154.1:0-2125 GCA_045533725.1 Acetatifactor sp.
TTCAATGAAAAGGCTAATCGTTTTGCCAATCTGCTTTTGCAGCGTGGTATTAAGAAGGGTGACAAGGTTGCTACCCTTATGATGAATGGTTTGGAGTGGCTGCCTATTTATTTCGGTATTTTAAAGACCGGTGCATTGGCAGTGCCTTTGAACTTCCGTTATTCTTCCGATGAAATTGAATATTGCGTGAATCTTGCAGAGGCAGACGTGCTGGTATTCGGTAACTCCTTCATCGGACGTGTGGAGGAAATTGCAGACCGTATCAGCAAGGGTAGATTGCTTATTTATGTGGGTGAGGGTTGTCCCGGTTTTGCAGATGATTATAATTCACTGGCGGCCAATTGTTCCAGCCAGTCACCGGCTATCCCTATTTTTGAGGATGATGATGCAGCTATTTATTTTTCGTCAGGAACCACAGGTTTCCCCAAGGCGATTTTACATAAACATCGAAGCCTGACCCATTCCTGCTTAGTGGAGCAGAACCATCACGGACAGCAGAAGGATGATGTATTCCTTTGCATTCCGCCTTTGTACCATACAGGTGCGAAAATGCATTGGTTCGGAAGCCTGCTTTCCGGCAGTAAGGCAATTTTACTTAAAGGTACCAAGCCGGAGTTTATTTTAGAGGCGGTTTCCAAGGAAAAATGTACTATCGTATGGTTGCTTGTGCCTTGGGCGCAGGATATTTTGGAAGCCATCGAAAGCGGCAAGGTAAATTTGGACGATTATGAATTAGACCAGTGGAGATTGATGCATATCGGTGCACAGCCCGTTCCACAGAGTCTGATTAAGAAGTGGAAGAGCATTTTCCCGAACCATGCTTACGATACCAACTATGGTTTGTCCGAGTCCATCGGACCCGGTTGTGTACATTTGGGTGTGGAGAACATCCACAAGGTAGGTGCTATCGGTAAGGCCGGTAGCGGTTGGGAAGTTAAGATTGTAGATGAAAACCGCAACACTGTAGCCAAAGGTGAAGTGGGCGAGTTGGCAGTAAAGGGTCCCGGTGTCATGACCTGCTACTACCGCGACGAGAAGGCCACCAACGAAGTACTTGGTGACGGCTGGCTCTTTACCGGCGATATGGCACAGGAAGACGAAGACGGATTTATCTTCCTGGTAGACCGTAAGAAGGACGTTATCATCAGTGGTGGTGAGAACCTCTACCCGGTACAGATTGAGGACTTTATTCGTACCAACGATAAGGTGCATGACGTGGCGGTAATCGGTTTGGCACATGCCCGTCTGGGTGAAATCCCTGCGGCTATTATCGAACTGAAGGAAGGCATGTCCATGACCAAGGAAGAGATGGATGAGTACTGTCTGAAGCTTCCACGTTACAAGCGTCCCAGAGAGGTTATTTTTGCAGATATTCCTCGTAACCCCACCGGTAAGATAGAAAAGCCGAAGCTACGTGAGATGTATGGCGCGAATAAGTTAATAGCAGACCAGAACCTGGGTTAATTGTTTGGACAGCAGAAATATGAAGAAGCAGACCGAGCAAGCTTGCTTGTGGAGGGCTGTTTATGAATATTTCTATTGGACGAATTTCGTCCAACGAGGAACGCCGAAGGCGTTTCGAGTCTGGTGTCCAAACAATTATAAGATATTACGTATAGAAAGGAACAAAAGCATGAGCGAAACAAAGATTATGTTAGGTAATGAGGCTATCGCCCGTGGCGCATTTGAAGCAGGTGTGAAAGTATCTGCAGCGTATCCCGGCACCCCCAGTACCGAAATCAGTGAAAATATTGTAAATTATCCGGAGATTTACGCAGAGTGGTCTCCCAATGAGAAGGTAGCTATGGAAGTAGCTATCGGTGCATCTATCAGTGGTGTGCGTTCTATGGCAAGCATGAAGCATGTAGGTGTAAACGTAGCAAGCGATCACCTTTATACCATTTCTTATGCAGGTGTAAACGGTGGTTTGGTATTGGTGGCTGCAGACGACCCGGGCCTCTATTCTTCCCAGAACGAGCAGGATACCAGATGCGTGGCAAGAGCTGCCATGGTACCTGTACTGGAGCCTTCTGATTCCCAGGAAGCAAAGGATTTCATCAAGTCAGCTTATAAAAGCGGCGAGAAGTAAGAAACCCCTATTATTTTGCGTACTACCACACGCTTG
>JAZSII010000028.1:0-22309 GCA_045533725.1 Acetatifactor sp.
GGTAATGATAGTAGAGTCTGACAATAATAAGGATAATAATGCACTGGAATTATCACGCAGCTACTGCGGAAGCAACAGCAAGGATTTCATCACTGCGGTGGATGAGCGCAATGTCATTGTGGTAAAGGATTTGTCCGAATCGGAAACCAATAGGGAAATAGAGAAGTTTGCAAAGGGTCTGATTGCGCAGTTGCAGAAGGATGGTTTGAAGAACGTACATGTTTCTTATGGTACAATTGTGCATGAAATTAAAGAAGTCAGCCGCTCTTACAAGGAAGCGCGCATGGCTATGGACGTGGGCAAGATTTTCTTTGATGAAAGGGATGTGATTGCCTACAGTGAGTTGGGAATCGGTCGTATCATTTATCAGTTGCCTATTCCGCTGTGCAAAATGTTCATTAAGGAAATTTTTGACGGTAAGAGTCCGGATGATTTTGACGAAGAAACATTGACCACGATTTATAAGTTTTTCGAGAATAGTTTGAATGTTTCGGAAACATCCAGACAGTTATTTATTCACAGAAATACCCTGGTATACAGATTGGATAAGCTGCAGAAGAGTACAGGGTTGGATTTGCGCGTTTTTGAGGATGCAATTACCTTCAAGATAGCGCTTATGGTTGTAAAATATATGAAATACATGGAGAGTCTGGAGTTTTAGTCCGGACTGTTGGAGATGTACATGAGAAGGAAAGATTTATTAAGAAAACAACAGCAGGAGATGATAGAGGAAAAGGGACTTATTTATTTGGATGACGTAAGTAAGTCCTATTCTACCGGGGTTCCTGCAGTAAAGAATATGAATTTGAGTATCAGACAGGGGGAATTTGTCTTCATTGTTGGTGACAGCGGTTCCGGAAAATCTACCCTGATTAAGATGCTTTTGCGTGAATTGACTGCTACCAAGGGAAGAGTATGGGTAATGGGGAAGGATCTTGGCAAGTTAAAGAGAAGAGATATCCCCAAGTATCGCCGTCAGATTGGAGTAGTATTTCAGGATTTCCGTTTGCTGAATGACAGAAATGTGTACGAAAATGTTGCATTTGCGCAGAGAGTTATCGAGACACCTTCCAGCGAAATCCGCAGGAATGTTCCTACAATTTTGGCGACAGTGGGTCTTGCCGGAAAATATAAGGCAAAGACAAAACAGTTGTCCGGTGGAGAACAGCAGAGAGTTGCCCTGGCGCGTGCGTTGGTAAATAACCCTTCTATTTTGCTTGCAGATGAACCTACCGGAAATCTGGACCCCAAGAATTCATGGGAAATTATGAAGTTGTTGGAGGAGATTAATGAGGCAGGCACTACGGTTATTGTAGTAACGCATAACAGAGAAATTGTAAATGCCATGCAGAAACGTGTAGTAACCATGAGACAAGGCGTTATTATCAGCGATGAAGAGGAGGGTAGCTACATAGATGAAGATTAGAACATTTTTTTATACAATCAGGCAGGGTATCGTAAATTTGTTCAGAAATAAGTGGTATACACTTGCATCTATAGCCACCATTGCAGCCTGTTTGTTTATGTTTGGTATTTTTTATGCAGTAGTGGCCAATTTTCAGCATATAGTAAAGAACATACAGAAGGAAGTTTCTGTTACGGTTTTCTTTGATGAAGGAATTACGCAAAGCAGGGTGGAGGAAATTGGAAAATTGATTACCGCCCGCACCGAGGAAGTGGATCACATCCGATTTGTTTCTGCGGAGGAAGCATGGCAGTGGTATCAGGAGCAATACTTCGGAGATCAGAAAGAGGAGTTTTTGGCGGGATATCCTACCAATCCCCTGGCGGATTCGTTTAATTATGAGGTGTATTTAAAGGATGTCGCAAAACAGGAACAGCTGGTTACTTATTTAGAGTCTATTCCGGGCGTGCGTCATGTGAATTCCGATAAAGTGGCTGACACACTGTCGGGTATGAATTCCCTGATCAGTTACGTGTCTATAGGCATTATCCTGATTTTGCTGGGAGTATCGGTTTTCTTAATCAGCAACACGGTTACCGTAGGTATTTCGGTACGTCGTGCAGAGATTAATATTATGAAATATATCGGTGCTACGGATTATCTGGTTAGAGCCCCCTTTGTAATTGAAGGGATGTTAATCGGTCTTTTGGGCGCCGTAATTCCGTTATTGATTATTTACGGAATTTATAATACGATCTTGACATTTGTTGTGGAAAAGTTTACATCATTGAGTAAGCTTTTGGAATTTTTACCCGCAGACGCGATTTTCGATTTCTTGTTGCCGGTATCCTTGCTGGTAGGTGTGGGAATCGGTTTGTTGGGAAGTATAGTTACGGTCAGAAAGCACATTAAAGTATAAAGAATAAATGAGATAAGAAGAACACATGAAAAAAGTAATACAGGTATCAAGTTTATTATTATGTTTTACGCTTATCATAAGTGTGGCAGATTCCGTGCAAGCTAAAAAGGCAAGTGAATTGACATCTCCGGAAATCCAGGAATTGGAAGATCAGATACAGGATGCGGAAGATGAAATAGATGGCTTAAAGAATTCCCTTTCTGATGTTCAGGGGTTGGTAGATGAGCTGGAAGGTGCCAAGACAAATTTGAATAACTATGTAGAAGCTTTGGATGGCGCCTTGCTTGCTATCGAAGAAAAAATTGCTGATTTGGAAGCGCAGATAGTCCAAAAGGAAGCAGATATTGCAGAGGCTCAGGCGCGTTTGGAACAGGCACAGAAGACGGAGGCAGAACAGTATGCGGCCATGAGTAACCGTATCAAGTACGTATACGAAAAGGGCTCAACTAATTATGTGCAGATTCTTTTGCAGGCAAGTGACTCGGCGGACTTATTGAACAGATTAACCTATGTGGATGCAATAATGTCTTATGATCAGGATAGATTGGAAGAGTTTATTGCCAACAAAGAGTATATTGATTTATGTGAACGTCAATTGCAGGCAGAGAAAGAATATCTGGATGCCATGAAAGCCTGTGTGCAAAATGAAATGGAGGCAACGGAAACCCTGATTGCTACCAAAGGCCAGGAAATATTGGCATATGAACAGGATATCAGCAATAAAGAACAGGCCATCGCTGAATACGAAGCAGAAATCGCAGAGCAGACTGAATTGATACAGGCATTGGAGAAGGCTGTTGAAGAAGAAAAGAAGAAACTGATTGACGGTGGCGGACTCCTTTATGACGGCGGCATTTTTGCGTTTCCGTTAGAATCCTATACCAGAGTGTCTGATGATTACGGTCCGCGTATACATCCGATTTTGAATACGCCACAGTTCCACAATGGTGTGGATTTCGCCGCACCGAAGGGGACAAAAATCTTTGCGGCTTACGACGGAAAGGTTGTGGCAGCAACATACAGTTCATCCATGGGCAATTATGTTATGATTGATCATGGAAGCGGATTGTATACTATTTATATGCATGCATCCAAGCTCTATGTTTCAAAAGACGATGTGGTAGTGAAAGGGCAACATATAGCCGGAGTGGGTTCTACGGGACGTTCTACCGGAAATCATTTACATTTTTCAGTGCGTCTAAATGGCGAATATGTATCCCCATGGGATTATTTGAAGAAATAATGGAGGCAATTAAAATGGATTATACCGATATGGAGCCACAAAAGAAAAAAGGCCGTCAGGGATTCTGGATGGGTCTTATAACAGGGTCATTAATCAGTTTGATTTTTGCGGGTTTGCTTTATGCTGCTCTGGCACCAAAAGAATCTGATAAAGATGATGAGGAAGACAGGTACGAAGACGAGTACGAGGATGAGGACAGAGAACAGAAAGTAGTTCAAGAGGTAGAAGTTGTTTCGGTGCTTGATAACGAAATGGCGGATAAGGTAAGTGAAATTGAAGAGTTAATCTATGATTATTACTATAAGGATGACATAGACCAGGAGGCTATGCAGGAAGGCATGTATAAGGGCCTGGTAGATTCTTTGGGAGATCCTTATTCTGTATATTATACCGAAGCAGAACTGAAACAACTCATGGAACAGACCAGCGGACTTTATTATGGTATTGGTGCATACGTTGGTTTGGATACTGTGACCGGATATCCGAAAATAATATCCCCTATAGAGGGTTCACCTGCTGAGGAAGCAGGCCTTCGTCCGGATGATATCGTTTATGAGGTAGACGGTGTTCCTACACACGGAAAGGATATTAATTCAGTAGTTGCAATGGTAAAGGGCGAAGCAGGAACAAAGGTTACCCTGACTATTGTAAGAAGCGGAGAAGATGATTATTTATACATTGAGGTAGAACGCAGATTGGTGGAAACGCCCACTGTGGAGAGCGAAATGTTTGAAAATGGTATGGCATATATTCAGATTACCGAGTTCGCCAGTACATCGGTGGAGCAATTTGAAGAAGCCTTAGAAGCGGCGGAAGAGGCAGGTATGAAAGGGCTTATTTTGGATTTGCGTGCTAATCCCGGCGGAAGTTTGTCTGCGGTGGTGGATATTGCAAAAATGTTGTTGCCGAAAGGATTAATAGTGTATACGGAGGATAAATACGGTTACCGTAGAGAGTATACCTGTAACGGCAAGAATGAATTTGAACTTCCGATGGTAGTGTTGGTAGACGGAAATTCGGCCAGTGCTTCTGAAGTATTGGCAGGAGCTATTAAAGATTATGAGATAGGTGTTTTGGTAGGAACGACTACGTATGGTAAGGGAATCGTTCAGCAAATCATGGAATTGGACGATGGCTCAGCAGTTAAGGTTACTGTAAGCAGCTACTATTCGCCAAAAGGAATTAATATCCACGGAACCGGCATTGAACCGGATTTGGTATGTGAATTTGATTCGGAAGCATATTATGGCGAGGAAGAATATGATAATCAGCTGGAGTATGCAAAAGAAGTGCTTGCAGAAATGATTCGTTAAGGTTATTATAGTATTTGTTTTGATAACAGGAATGTGTTTTGACCGGATCAAAAGCATTCCTTGTTTTCATATTTTCGGCTGTTTGGTACTTTGGTTTGAGGAGACTTATTATACGATGAACTTGCATGTATGTTTATGGCGAGATAATCAGCACAAGGGAAAGGACCCCAATAATTATGAAGTGGAAGATTGAAAAAAAATACATTGGTATAGCTGCATTGGCACTCATCGTAGTACTGCTGTCCATTTTGTTTAATAGTTTATTGGCAGAAAGTGCTAAGTATAAAGGTTTTGCGACTACTTTAAAGCGAACTTTTATGCCCATCCTCTGGGGATTTATTCTGGCATATTTGCTGAACCCGATTTTGAAGTGGTTTGAGGATAAAATGTTCATGCCCTTAGCCAAAAAGATATATGGAAAAAGCAAGAAAAGTAATAAGGAGCATAAGCAGAAGAAATTTTCCAGAGCATTAGGAGTTATTGCTACAATGGTTCTGTTTTTGCTTGCTGTAATGGGAAGCTTGTATGTGATTATCCCGCAGGTGTATGATTCCATAGCGACTATTTTGGGAAATGTTCCCGGTTATTATGCAGACCTGGAATCTTGGGTAACCAATTTTATGTCAAAGAATGGGGCTGTTAACGAGAGCATTTTGGCTGGTTTTGATAATTTATATGAGCAGTTTATGAACTATGTGAACACGGTTATTCTTCCCAACATGGACAAGATTGTAAAAGGAATTACCAGTGGTGTCATGGGAGTGGTAAGAGCTCTGTTAAATACAGCTATTGCGATTATTATTTCTGTTTATGCGCTGTGTGAAAAAGAGAAGCTGATTGCTTATGCCAAAAAATTGACATATTCGTATTTGAGTAAGAAAAATGCCAATAGAGTAATTGCCGGAACAAGACATGTGAATGTGGTGTTTGGTGGATTCATTAATGGCAAAATTGCGGATTCCATCATTATTGGTTTACTATGCTATATATTCATGGTAATTGCCGGATTTGAATATAGTGTATTGATTAGTCTGATTGTCGGGGTTACCAATGTAATACCTTATTTTGGTCCGTTTATCGGAGCAATTCCCAGCGTTCTTTTGTTATTGGTTACAGATCCGAGGCAAGGTTTGATATTTGCAATCTTTGTGCTGATTTTGCAGCAATTAGACGGAAATGTTATTGGACCGTTGATTTTGGGAGAAAGTTTGAAACTCTCCAGTATGTGGATATTGATTGCAATTTTAGTAGGCGGAGGTTTGATTGGAGTACCGGGAATGATTTTGGGTGCGCCCACGTTGGCGTGTATTTACTCTGTATTGAGTAAGGATTCCAAACGACGGTTGGCGGAG
Source organism: Acetatifactor sp. (assembly GCA_045533725.1). Classification (GTDB taxonomy): domain Bacteria; phylum Bacillota; class Clostridia; order Lachnospirales; family Lachnospiraceae; genus Acetatifactor. The sequence goes on from JAZSII010000028.1 coordinate 6,233, forward strand.
AAGGATTTACCTTTGGAAACACAAGAGTATTTAGAGATGGACTTAGTTCTTGTAGAAGAGAATGTAAATGACACTGAAAACGAAGTGCCGGGAAATAATAAGTAGGAAGAAGGGATAATATGTTGGCACAGATTTTTGCGGTTGTCATTTTTGTAGGAATGTTTATTTTGATTGTAACGGAAGTTTATGAAAGACACATTATTTCCAGTGTGTGCGCCGTTATAACGATTATTTTGGTTTTTGGTGTGGGAATGAGAAGTATTCCTGCAATTTGGGAAACCTTGAATTTGCAAAGCTTTGCGCATCAGGGATTTTGGATAAGTGCCGGAGAATCGGTAAGCAGCTCCGGAATCAACTGGGAAACTATAGTCTTTATTTTCGGAATGATGGTTATGGTAGAAGGAATGGCACGAGTGGGCTTCTTCCGTTGGTTATGTATGAGAATTGCGAAGCTGGTACATTATAAAGTGATTCCTCTTTTTGTTACATTTATGTTGCTATCCACGGTGTTGGCAATGTTTATAGACAGTATTACGGTTATTTTGTTCCTGGCAGCAGTTACCATAGAACTGTCGCAACTGTTGAAATTTAATCCCATTCCCATGATTTTATCAGAGATATTCTGTGCAAATCTGGGCGGTTCGGCAACCATGTGCGGAGACCCGCCGAATATTATTATCGGAACCAGCTTGGGATATTCGTTTACGGACTTTATCATTAATACAGGTGTGATTACTGCTATATCACTGTTGGCTGTATTGCTTTACTTTTATCTGATTTTCAGAAAGGAATTGCTGGCAAGCTCGGGGCAGGAGATAGATTATGAGAAATTACCTTCTCCGGAATCAACCATTACGGATAAAAAGGGATTCGTAATCAGTAGTCTGATTTTTATGGTGGCAATTGTTTTGTTGGTTACACATGGTGCAACAGGATTAACTGTATCTACAATCGGTATTGCGGTGGCTGTGCTCACCTTGCTTGCTGCCGGTAAACATGCATGGACAATTTTAAAGAAGGTGGATTATAAAACACTGGTCTTTTTCATAGGATTGTTTGTTGTTATCGGTGGTTTGGAGCAGACCGGTATTTTGGAGATTATGGCTGCATTTATCGGTCAAATCAGTGGGGGAAATGTAATAATGATGGTTGCCATTATTATTTGGTTATCTGCCATTGCAAGTGCTTTTGTGGATAATATTCCGTTTGCCACAACGATGATACCTATTATTAAGAGTTTATCAGTTACATATGGAGTGAATTTGTCAACGCTTGCGTGGACTTTGGCTATGGGAACCGATATAGGAGGTAGTGCAACTCCTATCGGAGCGTCAGCAAATGTTGTGGGAATTGCGACGGCATCCCGAGAAGGATATATCATCAAATGGGGACAGTATTGTAAGAAAATGGTTCCGGCAACCATTATTGTTGTGTTGATTTCCATGATAGTAATTACAGTAAGATATTTGTAGGAGGGGGATGCGATGAAAAAACAATTGATTATTTCTGTAGGACGTGAATTCGGAAGCGGTGGACATGAGATTGCCGATTTACTGGCAAAACACTATGATATTCCGCTGTTAGATCATAATCTTTTGGATGAAATCGCAGCGGAGCGTGGTCTGGATGCTTCTAAGCTGAAACATCTGGACGAAAAGCATAAGAATGTATTCATTCACAGGAGAGTGAAGGGATTCAGTACTTCTCCGGAAGAGAATCTATATTTAATGCAATTTGATTATCTTCAGAAAAGAGCCAAAAAGGGTGATTCCTTTGTGGTGGTAGGACGATGCAGTGAACATGTTTTGAAGGAGTTTGACTGTATGATATCCGTTTTTGTGTTGGGTGATAAGGATAAGAAGATAGAGCGTGTGAAGGAGCTTTATCAATTGTCAGAAGGAAACGCAGAGCGTTTATGCCAGGAAAAGGATACAAAGAGAAAGCGTTACCACAACAGCTATTGTGAAGGTAAGTGGGGCGACTCCAGAAATTATGATATTTCCATCAATAGTAATTGTCTGGGTGTGGAGGAAACCACAAAGATATTGATAGACTTTATTGAAAAAAAAAGAGCGATGGAATAAATCCAAAAGAATACCGACGTCTCGTACGTCGGTATTCTTTTTATCTGTCTGATTATATCGTATTAAGTTTTTCTTTGAATGCATTTGCATTTTTTCGGGAAACCCGAACGGTTACTTTGCCAACAAGTGTGGCAGATATGGTACGGTCAACGTCCGGAGTGAAGCTTATGACCTTAGACATGTTTATCAAGGCTGACTTGGAGACACGCATAAAGTTATGAGGCGTCAGTGCTTCCTCCAATTGTGTAAGATTCTTTTTGACTTCATAACGACCGTTTTTTAGTACCGCAAAGGTTCTGCGGTCTTCTGATTCAAAGAGCAATATGTTTTCCACGGAGATTTTGTGCAAGGTATTCTCTTTTTGAACAAGAATAGTATCCGTAGGAGTTATGTTTTGGATTGGCGCTGCCGGGGCAGGAGTATCGTTAAAAGAAACGTTATTTGTTTGCAAAACGGGAAGCTGTTGCTTCTGAATTATCCAAAAGCTAAGCGCCAAACGTTTAACATATTGTTTTAATATGCTGTTATATACAAGAGGCTCTTTATAGCCCACTACAAAGTGTCCTAAGTAGACATCATTGTATGTAATGGGCAAAATATGAATATTGTTCATTTCGGTACTTTTTACCAAGGGGATCGGAAAAAGCTCGGTAGATTTAAATAAAATGGGGGTGTCATCCCACATATGATTTCGCAAATAAATACAACGGGATGTAGTATCGTCTACCTGTATATTGATGGCCATAAAGTTTTTGTCACTGATCAAATACGAAGAGTGTAGGATGACCGGGAAAAGCTCCTTATAATTGGAACAGGTAATGAGCTTCTCCTCCAACTGGCTGTTTTGATAATAAATGTTTTGCATTCGTTGCTGTTCATGCTTCTCTAATTGCAGACGAATATCTGTGGGTTTGCAGTCGCCGCAACCGCAGCTCATTCCGGTAATTAAACTGATTTTGGGAGGAGTAATCGGAGGCTGTGCTTCACCGGTCATGAGGGAATACAGGCGCGCCATGGTCAGTCGTCCTATGTATTCTGCATTGCAGGATGCAGACGTAATGGAAAGTATGTTGTTACGGGAGTCCTTGCGTGCACCAAAGCCAGTAACAATAATATCCTCCGGAACACGAATCCCGTATCGGGCCAACGCTTTGATAAAAAAGAATGCCACAGTGTCATCCTGACAAATCACGGCATCAGGCTTATCTACAATATGATAAGCAATGTCCTTAGCCAGGTTTTCACCGCATTCTGACCAATATCCGCCATAAAACATGTTGTCTTCCGTGCAGGGAAGCCAATGCTTATTTAAGGAGTTCATAAAGCCTAAATCATTTTTGGAAGCTTGACCGGGTTGGCCGCCTAAGAAATATAATAATTCACAATTATGTTGTTTGATTACATGGTCGGTAATGAGTTCGCAACCAAAGCTGTTATTTTCCGAGACGGTCTCTGGGAAAAGAAGAGATTCCCCCAAAACAATAATCGGTTTTTGGCATTTGGCATGAATTAATTTTTCGAGCTGTGTTCCTAATCCCTTGTGAGCAGAAAAGGATTCTGCAAAGAAAACCACACCATCATAAAGTGAGAAATCAATGAGATTGAATATATTTTCTTCCTGATTGGTGTGAAGTTCATCCAATAGAGGCATGGAAAATACATAGGCAGAGTATCCCAGCCGGTTGGCCTGCTTCTCTATGCCGATGATATATTCATCTCGATAGTCATTGACCATATTAGCCATAATAACGCATATTTTTCCACAGTTTTCCATAAGCCCTCCTAATGTTTTCGATACTTTTGTTATATTCCTTCTTGTACATTTTGTCAATAGAAAAAACGAATAAAGTGTACGGGAAGGTGTATAAAATGCCAAAAATGAAGAAATGGAAGGTTGTGTGCCGTAAATGGCATTTTGGAACGACATAGTGCCTCTTGTATGAATATTGGATGTGTTACTCATGTGCTATTGAAATATCCGATTGTAAGTATTAAGATGTCATTGTGATGTTTGAGAACTGCGTTTCGGGATGCTGAATTGTAATGGTGAAGCTGAGAGGAGTATTTGCGGTTTCGCTATAGAACATTTGATGGAAGTGTTGGTGTTTTGCACGAGCCCTACATCGAGCCGGATATTGACGCCAAGTCGGATGTCTATGGAGAAAACAAGAATGCACTAGCAGTGACGCGGTTGCAATGGCAGCGGAACGATACAAAGAAATTTTATATCATATACTAATGCCATGTTAGTCACCGGCGGAATTATCCGCGGTGCGACTCACGTTTAAAACGGAGTGCTAATTGGTAAAAATGCGCGGCTAATGATTTGGTCGCGCATTTTTGTGTGGGAAAGGTTAATTGGGCAATGAATAATACCGGGAGGATTGGATGTGGCCGCATGTTATGTTATAATACATGATGTGAGGTGAAAACTTATGGAAAATGCTATTTGGAACGGAACACGTTTGCTCGCTTATGAGGTGGCACGGGATTATATAAGAGAAAAGGAGATACGAAGAGCCAGTTATGAGGGACAACTCAAATGTCCGGATGAAGGTTGTTTGAGTCCGATTTTAAAATACTGCCACGGAGAGATAAAGGAGCCCTATTTCGCACATAGAGATAATACGGACTGCGATTACGTGCGATACGAAAAGAGCGCAGGAGTATTTCATGGACTGCGGGTTGCTCTATACGAGCATTTTCGGGCATGCGATTATCCGGTTTATTTGGAGGCGAAGGTTTTAAAACACCATTACAGTCATTTGCTTTTTGAGTGGGAAGACGGAGGCAGGACAGCCATAGAATTAGGGACAAAAAACACTAATGTGAAAGATGTGGAGGCACTTCAAGAACAATATGAAGAGGAAGGTGTGCAAGTGGTTTGGCTGGTAGCAGACCAACCCGGCAAAACTATTTCGGAAGACCATACTTATTTTTTGAAAAGATTTTGTCTAAATGAGTCTGTGAAAAGAGACTTGATTGTCATCGGCTATGACGGAAAGCAGGTGACACAATATCGGGAGGATCCCTATTCTTACATGGTGGATGGACAAGAAATGGTTTCAGAAAATTATCCTAAATTGTTCTCTTATAAAGCATGTGTGAGTGATTTGTATTTTGAAGACGGTGTGTTGACAACTCGGGGATTTGAGGAAGAGTACAATACTTTTATAGAGGAAAAGCAGTTGGCGTTTTCGGTGTACAAAGAGCAGGCGGAAGAGGAAAAAGAATATTTGCGCAGGCAATATGAAGTGCTGCGTCGTGATAGGGAGATAAGGGATACCCGCGTATATGCGGACAGTGCTACCGGAAATGATTATGAATCCAGACGACGTTCTGTTCTGGATGTTATGGACCAGCAGGAGCAACCGGTCTTGGATACTCTGGGTAATCGCTGGGTACGCTGTGAGTTTTGCGGAGAAGTGAAAGAGGTGGCGGAGTTTGTCTCTTTTGGCGGACGTGGCAGGGTTAATTTGGGAAGATGCCAAGAGTGCAAGGGACGATGAGGTAATAGTTCTGAGATGCATGCTTGTATTATTAATACGTAGTGTGCATCTTTCTATTTCCGGAATACATTATGTATGTTGTAGCTGGCACGATACTCTGAGGGAGAGAGTCCCGTAATCTTGTGAAAGGCATTGGAGAAATTATGCGCATCGGAAAACCCCAGACTGAAGGCAATCTGGGAAACGGGGCCGGTGGTTTCAGAAAGAGCGGATTTGGCCAGTTCCATTTTTGTTTGTAAAATATGTTGTTTTAAGGTGATACCTGAGTGCTTTTTAAAGAAAGTAGTCAGGTATTTTTCATTGTAGCCGAAATAAGAAGCAATCTCTGATACACGCAGATTACCCTGTGCATGCCAGGAAATATAGTCCAAAATATCATTGTAAAGCTGTTCCTTTAATTGCTTGTCCTGAGTCAATGTATGATGACTTTGGGCGCTGAGTTCTGCTAATACGGCGCTGCAAAGGGCATTGTTTAAGGTACTTTCTTTGTATCTGCGATCGGAATCTTGCAATTGCTTCATTAGGATAATAATGCGTTCCGGAGAAGAAATACTACCCTGCAGAGGAAGTGATAGATGGGAGGGAATATACTCCGGCATGGTAGGTAAAAGCAAATGATCCTGCAAAGCATTATGATAATTGAAATGCATCCAATAGAATTCACAACTTCCCTGCTTGGTGCCATGTTGGTATGAAGTAGGGGGCATAAGCAGATACTCCCCTTTATGTACTACATATTCCTGGTTATGGTCAGCAATGTGTAAAGTACCTTCTGTGACCATCATCAATTCGTAGTCCACTAATTGTCGGGTGAGATGTATCCACTCGTTATTGGGGGGCGTGAATTTTCCACACCATTTATATTCAAATCCGTTTCTGCTGTCAAAATCTAAGAACATGCGATATCTCCTTGATTATTTGAGCGTTTGCCCAAGGTGGTTTAATCGTGACTTCATTCTAAATATATAACATTTTTACACCTTTTACAACCTTTCAAGATTTATATTTGTGTTTTTCCGTGTCATAATGGTTGTAAAGAAGCAGACAGGGGATATTTGCCCCTAAATATCCTAACGATGTCAACATTATATAGATCCTATAAAGGACCGTATGAATTCGTCGGCACTTTGCGAGGTCTTAAGCCGAACTTGTTCGGCACGAGCTTAGAGCCGTTACGCATTCATCCGAGCGAAAGTGTGTCCGTATAGGACTATATAATGCTGACATCATAAATCAACCAGCATTAGGGGCAAATATCCCCTGCCTTGCGAAAAACCATTATGACCAAGAAAGGAATTCAAGCCATGAACATGAGAAAAAACAAAGCATTTTCATTACGAAACGTAACTATGAAAGACTCTTATTTAATAAATGCATTCGAAAAGGAAGTATTATATTTAACTGCCTTTGATACAGATAAATTATTAGCCGGTTTCCGTGAAACGGCAGGTGTGGATATGCGTGGTGTAGAGCGTTACCCCGGCTGGGAAAGTATGCTTATCGGCGGACATAGTTTGGGGCATTATATGACTGCCTGTGTCAGATGTTGTGAATCAGCCAACTGTAAGGAAGAGGACAGACAGACGATGCTTCAGATTTTGAAGAGATTGGCAGAAGGATTGAAAGAATGTCAGGATGTTGCAAATACAGGATTTTTATTCGGCGCCATTATTCAGGACAAAAATAATGTAGAATTGCAGTTTGATTATGTGGAGGAGAATAAAACCAATATTATTACTCAGGCTTGGGTGCCCTGGTACACCATGCACAAGCTTTTTGAAGGTTTGGTATCTGTGGTGAATATGGACGTGGACGGAGAATTGGCTGAGTCCATCAAAGAAACCACCAAAGAAGTGACTTCACGTTTGGCGGACTGGACCTATGGAAGAACCAGCAGTTGGGATGAGGCTTTACACAGAGTGGTGCTTGGTATTGAATACGGTGGCATGAACGATTGCCTGTATGATGTTTATTTGATTACCGGAAAGCCGGAGCATTTAGCAGCTGCACAGGCTTTTGACCAGGTGGAATTGTTTGAGAGAGTGCTGAAAGCCGGTGTGGGTGATCATATTTTGAACAATCACCATGCCAATACGACTATTCCTAAATTTGTGGGAGCGCTGAAACGTTATATAGTAACAGGGGAGGAGAAATTCTTTGAGTACGCAGCGCATTTCTGGAAACTGGTAACTGAAAATCATACCTATATTACCGGCGGAAACAGCGAGTGGGAACATTTCGGAGAGGATAATATTCTCAACAAGGAGCGTACCAATTGTAACTGCGAAACCTGTAATGTTTATAATATGCTGAAGATGACCAAGCTTTTCTTCATGATTACCGGAGATGTGAAGTATGCGGACTGGTATGAGAACACCTTTATCAACTCCATCCTTTCTTCACAGAACCCGGAAAATGGTATGACTACTTATTTCCAACCTATGGCCAGTGGTTATTACAAGGTATATGGAGAACGTTTCAACAAGTTCTGGTGCTGTACCGGAACGGGTATGGAGAATTTCTCTAAGCTTCAGGAAAGCTTTTACTTTGAGAAAGATGACACTTTGATTGTGAATCAGTATATGGCATCTAAGGTAATGTTTAAGGGTGTGGAAATTGAACAGCAGGCAAATGTGCCTGCATCAGATAAAGTGATATTTACGATTAAGGGAGCGTTGGATGGTAAGATATTGTTCCGTTTACCCTATTGGTTGGCTGACGAGGCGGAGATTGTTATCAATGGTTGCGGACATCCGTATGAAATTGTGGGAGCGGCAGGAAGTAACGATGGAGGGAACGCAATGCTTAGTGCCGGAAAAGGCAACGGATATGCTGTGGTCGAAGGTCCCTTCACAGCAGATACTGAGATTGAGGTAAGACTTCCTATGAAAGTGGTGGCTTATAATTTGCCGGATGGGCAGAATACATATGCCTTCAAATATGGTCCGGTGGTCCTTAGTGCATTGCTTGGCACCAAGGACATGATCGATTCTACCACAGGCGTAAACGTAACCATCCCCAGCAATCGTATTATTGAGGGTAAATATATACCTTCACGCAAGGAATTCGTGATCATTTCGGAAGGTTCCGTGAAAGATTACATGGCAAATATTGAAAAGAATTTGGTTCGCCTGGGTGAGGAATTGAAGTTTGAACTGCAGGGTACGGATTCATCCCTATCCTATGTGCCTCATTTCTCTCAGCATAAGGAGCGTTACGGTATTTATTTTGAGTTTATTGATAAGGAAACAGCTATTTCTGATGCAGATAATGTGAAGGCAGAGCGTAACCGTATTGATACAGTGCAACCGGGTTATGGTCAGTATGAAAATGATCCTTTGCACAATATGACGGAGCATGGAGAAGGTTCTGTAGGTACTACTCAGGGCGGCACTAATCGTTATGCGAAGGCAGGAGGCAGCTTCTCCTATACTATGGAAGTGGATTCGGAAGGCACCATGCTTTTGGTGACCTTTAAAAATGCAGATGCCGGAAAAGGTATCGAGATTTTGGCAGGTGGAGTATCTGTTTATAAGGAAGTGCTGACAGGAGAAGGAGACGGCGAATATTATGATGTCCTCATCCCTTTGTCCAAAGAGGTCTTGCAAAAAGTCTACGGTAGGTTTTATAATTGTAGAGACCGCAAGGTGTTGGATTTTATGTTCCGGGGAATCGATGGAGCGGAGTCGGCTGCGGTTTGTCAGTTCATATATACCGTGCAGGTGTAAACCGTTTATCCAAAGAGAGTGGAGAATGTGCGGAGCCTTATAACAAAGGCTCCGTAGAACAAGGAGATAGAGAATTGCAGTTTGAGGAATTGGTAACCCTACTGAAAACAGCAGAAAATGTGGAAACGATTGATGCACGTCGGGAGGATATCGCAGAATGGTTTCCGCGCGTGCGCAGAATGTTTGAATATGACCAACAAAACTCTGCTCACCAGTATGATTTATGGATGCACAGTTTGCATACGGTGGCGGGGATGCCTCGTAATCTGGAGGATGATATGCTTTATCTGGGAGCACTGCTTCATGATGTGGGAAAACCCGATTGTCAGATAAAGGGGAAACGTCCCGATGATACGGATATGCATTATTACGGACATCCGGTGCGAAGCAGAGAAATCGTGGAGACAGAGGTGATTCCGTTTTTGCTGGCAAAAGGAGTGCCTCTTTTTGAGGATGATTGCAGACGATTGATTTATTATGTGGCTCACCATGATGACACCATGTATTTGACGAAAGAATGCATAAAGGATCATTTGAATGTGCCGGTAACTTTTGAAACTTTACAAAATCTGATGCATCTGGAGGTGGCGGATGCTTTGGCCCATGTGCAAATCCCGGTGGTGGTAAGGCGCGTGGAAGTGTGCAGTGCCATGGGGGGAGCAGAAGGTCGGAGACTGTATGAACGGATATGTTTAGAAGGAAATTGAAGTATCACTGAATGCCGGATATTCGGCAAAGACAGATGTGGGTGTATAAAGGGGCGTAAGAAGATGAAAGTATTAGTAATTGACGGACAGGGCGGACAGCTGGGAGGACAAATCATTAAAGCCGTAAAAGGCAATTTTGCAGATATGGATATTACTGCCGTCGGAACCAATGCTACGGCTACGGCTACCATGCTAAAAGCCGGTGCTAATCAGGCCGCCACAGGAGAAAATCCGGTGCTGGTTGCATGCAGAAAAGCAGATATTATTGTGGGACCCATAGGGATTGTAATAGCGGATTCTTTGTTTGGCGAAATCACGCCCGGGATGGCGGTTGCAGTAGGTCAGGCGGAGGCAATCCGTATCTTATTACCCGTTAATAAATGTGACAATTTGGTAGCAGGTATTTCTAATGTATCTATGACGGATATTGTGGAAGATGTAGTTCGAAAGATGAAAGAAATTATAAAATAGTGATTGTGAAATGGCTTATTGGATGCTATAATATTGATGTTGTCCAGAAGGACGATAAAAAGGCAGAAGCCTTGGCGATTATGATGTGGATATGAATTAACGAAAATACCAAGAAGGTGTAGTTTGTCCTCAGAAGAGGATGGAATGCACCTTTTTTATTGTAGAAAGGAATAAAAGATGAAAAACAGAAATCACATTAAAAATTTAACATTATCTTCCATGTTTTTGGCCATGGCATTTGTCTTGCCTTTTTTGACCGGGCAGATACCACAGATTGGTTCTATGCTGTGTCCAATGCATATTCCTGTATTGTTGTGCGGTTTTTTCTGCGGTGCACCTTGGGGAATGGCTGTTGGATTGATAGCCCCACTTTTGCGCTCGTTTATCCTGACCATGCCGCCCATGTATCCTACCGCTTTTTGCATGGCATTTGAATTGGCAGTCTATGGTCTTGCGGCAGGCTGGTTGTATTATATTCTGCCCAAGAAAAAAATATATGTATATGTATCATTGCTTGGTGCAATGGTATTGGGACGTGTTGTTTGGGGTGCGGTAATGTTTTGCTGTATGGGACTGGACACCACAAAATTCGGATTGGAAGCTTTCTTGGCCGGAGCAATTGTAAATGCTGTTCCCGGCATCGTTGTGCAGATAATTCTGATTCCGATTTTGGTAATCAGCCTGAAAAGAAGTAAGCTTTAGTGTTCGGTTGATTTTCGGAATTCCGTAGGAGTCATATTAAAAATATGTTTAAAGGCATTGGTAAAGTGTTCCGCAGAAGAGTATCCTAATTCTTCTGCGATGGTTGCAATGCCTTTTTTGTTGTCCTGAAGTAAGATGCAGGCTGCGGACATACGCGCTTCGGTTCGTTTCTGCATAAAGGTTTTGTTATAATGCTTTTTCAGAAGGCGCTCTGTCTGACGTTTGCCCAGTTTCACCTGTTTGGCAAGGGTATCCAGGGTGAGGTCGCGATAATCATATAAAAAAGCCTCCTCGATGATTAGATAGGTGAGGTCATTTATATTAGTGGATTTGGTGGTGCCGGATACTGGCTGAGTGTCCTCATGCTTATAATGTCTGGTCAGTAGTAAAATTAATTGCTGCAGCAGGGAGGGTAGCATTAATTCATAACCTGCCGGGTGAGTTTCCAACTCTCCAAAAATCTGTTTCATAAGTTCGTGGATACTGCTTTCTGCCATGCCAATCCAAAAATCATGTTCCAGGAAGGTGTTCATAATGCCCGTGGCTATGCCATCGGAATCTTTCTCAATCTGAAAATACACACAATACTCTGTCATAGGATCTTCCGGTGCGGAAATCTGTTCATGAGCGACTCCGGGGCCGGTCATAAACAAAGAACCGGGCGTGATGGTATACTCCTGTCCCTGTGCAATCAGAGTACCATACCCGAAGGATATGTAGTGAAGCTCGTAACTGCTTCGGCTATGACTGTGCTTAGGGATGGGACGCACCAATTTCTCCAAGCAGATACTCAGAATGGTAAAGTCAATATTCTCGATGGAAAAAGTGATTTTTAGGTCTCTGTATTTCATAAAACTAGTCCTTATTCTTCCTCGCAATAAATGCTGTAAATTGCAAACCGATGTCTACTCCGAATCTTGATGCTGCTTTGCCCAGTTCGTTGTCGTCTTCACGTAATTTGCGGAACAGATAGGGCTTCTCGTAAAGGATTTCAAAGCCATCATTTACGAAGCGGTCATGCCAACTAACCTGCTCCTCCTGAAAGCAATGCCATGGTTCCCGCCCCATTTTTTTAAACAATTTCAAGATAGTGGGTACGTTGGTCCATTCGCTTTCTATGGTGTAAAAACAACCGTCATATTTAAGTGTTCTGTGTACTTCAGATAGAGCCCGGTTATACCCGACATTGTTATGGTGGGTGGAAGAAATGCCGATAAAACTGCTAAAAGCCTCTACGCTGCCACTGTGAAAAGGTAACTGCAGCGCGGAGAATTGCGCCAGTTTTGGAGGACAAGTGATGGAATTACTTTTAAGGTAATGGGCCCACTCCTGCAAAACCAAAGGATTTGCATCAGTAGCCAGACATGGAAAATCAGGGACCAACTGTTTGATAGAAGGAATCAGTCCCATACCGGGGCCACACGCCAGGTCGATGACATGGGAGTGATTCTTTATGAGCTCTTCAATCAGATGCCTGGAGACCGGATTTTTCAAAAAGGTAGTGTTGCGCCAGTTTTGTCCCAATCTGCCACTTCTCCAACTTGCTACATCCTCCTCGTCAAAATAATCACCTGTATCATCAGGGGAAAAGCAATATATATTTTGTTCATTAATGTTGGGTTTTTGCTGAAAAAGAAATTCAAACATATTAATCCTCCATTAAAGTAATTTCTTTAATATAATTAAAGCATTTTGTGTAAGAAATGACAAGGAAAAGTAAGAGAGAATCACTCAAATAGCCATTGACAAATACAAGAACATAATATACAATAAGTTTATCTGAGTAATTTCAAAGAACGGTACATCTCGTACATTCACGGCGTATCTGCCATTTTACTCAAGTATAATTAAAATGGCGGATTGGTTAATTCCCGGACGTAGTCCGCCAAACATAAGAGGAGGACATGGATGGGAAGAATTAATGAACTATTTTGTGATTATTTGGGAAGACCGGAAAACTTCGCAGATTTTTGGAATGGGACTCTGCTTCTGGGAATGCCCTTGTTGCAAAGCAAATGTTTTTGTAGGCAGGATAGAGAGTATCACAAGAGTCAGCATAAGGAAGGAGTGGCAGGTTCACGTAGGGATGTGCTAATGCTGTACCGGGATGCATACACATTTCTATTGGGAGTAGAGGTTATGGAGACGCTTGATTATAGTATTCCGGTGAGAATCTTGGATTATGATGCTCAGGAATTGATGCGTCAGGTAAAAGATGTAGGCTCGGCACATCGTCAAGCAGTAGAGGAAGGGTTGGAAACCTGGGAGAACTCAGGGGAATTTCTTTATGGCGTTAAAAAAGAGGATAAACTATTTCCGGTACATACGGTAGCATTATATTGCGGTACAGAAGAATATGACGGAAAAGAAAGTGTGCTGGGGATGACAGAGTATGAGAAGTTGGTACCGGGGATTAAGAAGTTATTTTCGGATTACCCCATTAAGGTATATCAGTTGAAAGAATTGCAGGAGGAGAATTATCGGACCGATTTGAGGGAAATTATTGCAGTATTTAAGCGAAGCGGAGACCGAGAGGAGGTAAAGAAATATTATCTGGAGCATAAGAAGCGTTTTGAGCGGATGGATGAGTTGTCCATCGAATTGATGGGAGCATTAATAGGAAAGAATAAATTGAAGATGTTCAAACAAGAGAAAGGCGGAGTGGATATGTGTAAGGCATTTGAGGATGAAAGAGAAGAAGGAAGAGAAGAAGCGATTCGTCAATCTGTTATAAATTTGATGATGAACTTGAGGTGGACGGCAGAGCAGGCCATGGAGGCTTTGGGAATTCCGCAGAGCGAATGGGAGAAGTATCAACAAGTGTGAATTGAAGATTCCAGAATGATACCGGAGGCAATTATGCTTCCGGTGTTTTGTTTATGAGTGTATAAAAATCTGCGAAAATACGACATGCAACCATGTAAAACGTCATGAATAAGTCTTGGTTCTTTAGCACAATAAAGTTATAATGAAAACATATAGTAGGTAGTGCCTCGCTATGTGGTACTGCAGTGGTATCAAAAACGATAGACAAACAAGGAGGAATCAGAATGCTGGTAAAAGCAACCTATTTTCAGAATGATGAAAAGAATCCCTTAGTCTATGGGGATGTGGAAATAAAAAATGAAAAGCGCATGCGTCTGCGTGGGGAAGAGGAGAAGGAAGGAATTCTCTGTGAGCCTGTTATGGTAGGCTTTTGCGGTACAGATAATGAGCTTATGAATATGGGAAGCCGCGGAGAATTAGGTGCTAAGTTCCCGGTAGGTACCAAGAGACTGATTAACGGTCATGAAGGTATCGTATGGGTACCGTCTCAGAATCGTTTCGCCATTGTGCTGATACGCGGCGGTAATAGTTACGACCCAACCCGTTATACGGAAGAGGAGACTTATTTTGAATACGGTTGTGATCAGGCGGACGGTCTGTTTGCGGATAAACAGTATTTTCATCCGGATATGTTGCTTCCCATTCCTGATGGCTATGTGGAGAATGGGAAGCTGAAGCTTTCTTTTGCTAAGAAGATGGTGTTTCCGGATCCTTTTGCCTGTATGTTGTTTCAGTTGGAGCGTATGGAGGATTTGGGCAGTGCCCATAATTTCCGCGTAGCCATGTGCAAGTACAAATGTGGAGAAGAGGAAGCCCGTAAGATTGCAAAAGAGGAAATTTTTGACAGAACTGTCATCTTTGGATTGGGTACCACCGGTATGTTTATCGGAGATTTGATTTTGCGAAATCATAAGAATGCAAAGGTGCTTTTTGTGGCAAGAAGTGCGGCAGACTCGCCCAAGGTACAGTTTGCGTTAAAGGAAACCAATGCTGAATATCTACAGAATACTTTTGACAGTGAAGAAGAGCTGGCAAAGGCAATTATGGAAAAGCTTGGTGGCAGAGCGACCACCTTTATTGGTGTCAGCGGCAGCAATGTGGAGCACAGAATTGCTTTTGAACATAAGGTGCTGGGTTGTAACGGTATTTACAATAGTTTTTCTTTGGGACCTAAGATTACCTTTGATACCATGCCCTTTGGTTTTGAAAATCATTTGATTCTGGCGTCCATCAATTTCCGCCAGGACCATATGGAAGAGGCGATTAATCTTTTGGCGGAAAGTCATTATGATGAAATCGTAGAGCTGATTGACAGGGAAGAATTTGCGGCAGACCCTATGGGGGCGTATAAGAATAAAATCTACAGTAAGAATGCACCCATGAAGACAGCGGTGATTTGGAATAAAAACTATGTGGAAGAGGTATAAAGGGGGAGAAGGATGAAGACAGTATTAATAGAGAAACCATTTGAAATCGCAGTGATAGATACAGAAATACCCATACCCGGGGAAGGAGAGGCATTACTGAAAGTGCTGTACTGCGGTGTTTGCGGTGCGGATGTGTCCAGTTATACCGGTAACCAGCCCTTTACCACTTATCCCAGAATTCCGGGTCATGAGTTTAGTGCACAGATTATATCCATTCCGGACAACGACAAAGGACTGAAAGCGGGGGACATTGTTACCGCCAATCCGTATTTTAATTGTGGCAGCTGCTATTCCTGTCAGAGAGGTTTTGTAAACTGCTGCACGGACAACCAGACTATGGGAGTGCAGCGTGACGGAAGCTTCCGTGAATATATTGTAATGCCAGTGGAACGTATTTATGACGGCAAGGGCTTGTCGGCCAAGGAGCTGGCTTTGGTGGAACCATTTACCATCAGTTATCATGCATTGCACAGAGCACCTGTGAAAAAGGGGGACAAGGTGTTAATCGTGGGAGCTGGTCCCATTGGTCTGTTTGCTTTGATTGCAGCCAAGGCCCGGGGAGGGGAAGTGTATGTGGCGGATTTGTTGGACGGCAGCCTGGAAAAGGCACTGCATTTCGGCGC